>NZ_NPDD01000014.1 GCF_002272245.1 Bacillus sp. 7884-1
TCGCGCCTTCCGCACAAATCAACATAGTTCTAAAATCAACAGTTTCCTTTAACACAGCCTAAAAAAAAATGTTTGACATTCAAATATTGATTTGAATATCATATAATCAAATTAAGATTTGAATGTATGAGGTGATGGAATGAAGAATCGCGATGTTTGTGAAGTTACATGTGTAGATAGCGACAAAACCACTAAACTGCAGCCTTTAGTTGAAAACAGAAATATCTTCGAGGTTACAAAGCTTTTTAAAGCTTTATCCGATGATACACGAATGAAAATTGCCTATGCTCTCACTCTTGAAGAAGAGCTTTGCGTCTGCGATGTGGCTAATATTGTCGGTGCAACAACGGCAACGGCTTCCCATCATTTGCGCCACTTAAAAAGCCTGGGACTTGCAAAGTACCGTAAAGAAGGAAAGCTAGTCTACTATTCTCTCGATGATGATCATGTGAAACAACTCATTCACATTGCCTTCGAGCATCAACAGGAGGTTGCAGGGAGACAGTAAATGGATTTAAAACGTATCGCAAAAAAGAGATAGGAAAAAACTAAGGGACAACTCTAGTTGGGAGAGGAATATTTATGGGACACCATCATCACAACCATGGACATTCTCATGGCCACTCACATGGACATGGTCACGGACACGGTCATTCACATACTAGTAATAAAAAGGCACTACTAAGTTCATTTATTTTGATTGCCGCTTTTATGGTGGTCGAAGTTATTGGCGGAATCCTAACAAACAGCTTAGCACTATTGTCTGATGCCGGGCATATGCTTAGTGATGCTGCCGCACTTGGACTTAGCTTTTTCGCCATTAAGTTAGGGGAAAAACAAGTATCGCAGGAAAAAACGTACGGATACAAGCGCTTTGAAATTATTGCAGCTGCGTTGAATGGGATTACCCTAATCATCATTTCCTTGTATATTTTTTATGAAGCATTTCAGCGTTTCTTTGCGCCGCCAGAGGTTCAAAGTACCGGGATGCTGATGATTTCTGTAACAGGATTAGTGGTGAACATTATCGCTGCTTGGATTTTAATGAGTGGTGACAAGGATGATAACCTCAATGTCCGGAGTGCATTTTTACATGTGCTAGGTGATATGCTGGGATCCGTCGGAGCCATTGTAGCCGCCTTGTTGATTATGTTTTTCGGCTGGACAATTGCAGATCCAATTGCAAGTGTGATTGTCGCTGTTTTAATCATTATTAGTGGTTTTCGAGTCACGAAGGATTCCTTCCATATCCTGATGGAGGGCGCTCCAACACAAATTGATATCCATCAGGTTAAAGAGGCACTCAGCAAAATCCCATTAGTGAAGGAAGTACATGATTTACACATTTGGACCATAACATCCGGATATCCAGTATTGAGCTGCCATATTACCATATTAGATGATGCGATCCATGATGAAATTCTTGCTTCCTCACAAAAAATTCTTCATGATGAATTTCATATCGAGCATAGTACGATTCAGGTTGAAAAGGCTGAAATTGGCTGCCCTAGCCCGCATGGGACATGTAACTAAGGATTATCAATAACTTTTTGTTGCAATTTTGTTTATTAATTTCTAAAATTAATAAACAGAAATGAATAAATGAGGTGGACCCATTTGGAGATGGTTATTAGGTATTTGTCTGCACTTATTTTGCCAGGTTTGCTCGTGTTGCTATTTACCCGAGTCACATACAATCGGCTTATCGGTCTTGCCCTGACCGTCGGGCTCATCGCTGCCTCTGCTTTTAAAGGGTATACCAACACTTTTCCGCTTATCGTTGTAGATGCCTTTTCGCTTACAGCCGGTTTCTGGATCGCTGCAAAAATGAAGCATAGAGTGGTCAAAAAAACATAAGCTCTCACCGTAGATGTAAAGTCTGTCAACTTAAATGGCAGGCTTTTTTGCTTTATATCAAATAAACGAATGTTCGTTCGCATATTAGTGGTTTGTTTTTGGGGAATTGTGTTAGAATGATACTATTAGAATTTAAGGGATACATTTTCTAGCACCATCCCGGACCACTTGCACGTTTTTTGCTAGAAAGTGATTATTGATCGGGAGGAAAATCAGTGAAAGATCAATTTGAATTAGTTTCGAAATATTCACCGCAGGGCGATCAGCCGGAAGCGATTCGACAGTTAGTTCAGGGGATTAATGAGAATAAGCGCTATCAGACATTGCTTGGTGCGACTGGAACAGGTAAGACGTTTACTGTTTCTAATGTGATCAAAGAAGTAAATAAACCAACACTCGTCATCGCTCACAATAAAACCTTAGCGGGACAACTTTACAGCGAGTTTAAGGAATTTTTCCCAAACAATGCTGTTGAGTATTTTGTCAGTTACTACGATTATTTTCAGCCAGAAGCCTATGTTCCTTCGACAGATACATTTATTGAAAAGGATTCTAGCGTCAACGATGAAATTGATAAGCTCCGCCATTCAGCGACCTCATCGTTGTTTGAGCGCAAGGATGTCATCGTCATTGCCAGCGTATCGTGTATTTATGGTCTCGGTTCACCGGAGGAATACCGAAATATGGTGCTGTCGCTCAGGAAAGGGATGGAAATTGAGCGCAATCATTTGCTACATCGGTTAGTTGATATCCAATATGAACGAAATGATATTGATTTTAAACGCGGTACCTTTAGAGTCCGAGGGGATGTCGTTGAAATTTTTCCAGTTTCACGAGATGAACATTGCATTCGGGTTGAATTTTTTGGTGATGAAATCGAACGAATTCGTGAAGTAGATGCCCTAACAGGAGAAATTATTGCTGAGCGTGAGCATGTGGCAATCTTTCCGGCATCCCACTTTGTTACCGGGGAAGAGAAACTAAATAAAGCCATCGAAAACATCGAAAAAGAACTTGAAGAACGTCTTGCAGAACTTCGGGAAGATAATAAATTGCTAGAAGCTCAACGCCTTGAGCAGCGAACCCGTTATGATCTTGAAATGATGCGGGAGATGGGCTTTTGCTCTGGTATCGAGAACTACTCCCGCCACTTAACACTTAGGCCTGCGGGCTCCACGCCCTATACGTTGATTGATTACTTCCCAGAAGATTTTCTAATGGTTGTGGATGAGTCACATGTTACCTTGCCGCAAGTAAGAGGGATGTTCAATGGTGATCGAGCCCGGAAACAAGTGCTTGTTGACCACGGCTTCCGTCTGCCTTCAGCGCTTGATAACCGACCGTTGACCTTTGATGAGTTTGAAAAGCATGTTCACAATGCTATCTTTGTTTCAGCTACACCAGGTCCATATGAGTTAGAGCATACACCAGAAATGGTTCAGCAAATCATTCGACCAACTGGATTACTTGACCCTACGATTGAAATTCGCCCTATTGAAGGGCAAATCGATGATATTATCGCTGAAATTCAAGAACGCATAAAAGTTAATGAACGTGTGCTTATAACGACTCTAACAAAGAAAATGTCAGAGGACCTAACGGACTATTTAAAAGAAATTGGAATTAAAGTTCAATATTTGCATTCAGAAGTAAAAACACTTGAACGGATTGAGATTATTCGCGAGCTCCGGCTAGGCAAGTATGATGTCCTCGTCGGAATCAACCTGCTCAGAGAGGGACTGGATATTCCTGAGGTTTCTCTGATTACGATTCTCGATGCCGATAAGGAAGGCTTCCTCCGTTCGGAACGTTCATTAATCCAAACCATTGGCCGAGCAGCACGTAATTCCAATGGTCATGTCATCTTGTATGCGGACAAAATAACAAATTCGATGGAAATCGCGATTAATGTAACAAGAGAGCGTCGCAAAATCCAAGAAGAATATAATAAAAAGCATGGCATTACTCCTATGACGATTCAAAAGGGAATTCGCGAGGCTATTCGTGCCACCCATGCTGCAGAGGAACAGGAAGATTACAAACCAGCAGCATCCTTTGGTAAGATGTCGAAGAAGGATAGAGATAAGCTGATTGCTACAATGGAAAAAGAAATGAAGACAGAAGCAAAAGCGCTTAATTTTGAACGTGCAGCTGAGCTTCGTGATTTATTATTAGAGTTAAAAGCGGAAGGATGACGTAACCATGGCGATGGATAAATTGATTGTAAAAGGCGCCAGAGCCCATAATTTAAAAAATATTGATGTCACCATTCCGAGAGATAAGCTTGTTGTGATCACAGGACTTTCTGGTTCAGGAAAGTCCTCCCTTGCTTTTGATACGATATACGCGGAAGGTCAGCGCCGCTATGTAGAGTCACTATCTGCATACGCACGACAATTCTTAGGGCAGATGGATAAACCTGATGTTGATTCCATTGAAGGATTATCTCCTGCAATTTCAATTGATCAAAAAACAACAAGCAAAAACCCACGTTCAACCGTGGGGACGGTGACGGAAATTTATGATTATTTGCGCTTACTCTTTGCCCGCGTCGGCAGACCAACATGTCCAATCCACAATATCGAAATCTCCTCACAAACGATTGAACAAATGGTAGACAGAATCATGGAATACCCAGAGCGAACCAAAATGCAAATCCTTGCTCCCGTCATTTCTGGGCGAAAAGGAATGCATGTTAAAGTATTAGAGGATATAAAAAAACAAGGTTTCGTACGAGTTCGTGTCAACGGAGAAATGCTTGACCTTGGTGATGAGATTAGTTTAGACAAGAACAAAAAGCATTCCATTGAAGTTGTAATTGACCGCATAGTCGTTAAGGAAGGGATTTCCGCAAGAATTGCAGACTCGCTTGAAACGGCCTTACGTCTAGGCGAAGGAAAGGTTATTGTCGATGTTATTGGAGAAGAGGAGCTTCTTTTCAGTGAAAACCATGCCTGTCCACATTGTGGTTTTTCAATCGGTGAATTAGAACCGAGAATGTTTTCGTTTAATAGCCCTTTTGGTGCCTGTCCTGAGTGTGATGGACTTGGTTCAAAGCTCGAAGTCGAAGTTGACCTTGTGATACCGAATAAGGAATTATCATTAAAACAGCATGCGATTGCTCCGTGGGAGCCAACTAGCTCGCAGTATTATCCGCAGCTTCTTGAAGCTGTATGCAATCATTATGGGGTAGATATGGACATGCCTTTTAAGGACATCCCTCCCCACCTTATCGAAAAAGTACTTTATGGTTCCAAGGGTGATAAAATTTATTTCCGCTATGAGAATGATTTTGGACAGATCCGAGAAGGCCATATTGAATTTGAGGGTGTCATACGTAATGTAGAACGCCGCTATAAAGAGACCAGCTCTGATTGGATTCGGGAGCAAATGGAGAAATATATGGGTGAGCAGCCATGCCAGGTCTGTAAAGGTCATCGTTTAAAGAAGGAAACCTTAGCTGTTCTTATTTCAGGACGCCATATTTCCCAACTAACAGAGTTATCGATTGAAGAGTCTAATCAGTTCTTTAATGAATTAAAGTTAACGGACAAAGAAATGCAAATCGGAAAATTAATTTTTCAAGAGATCCGAGAGCGGCTTGGATTCCTTATGAATGTTGGACTCGATTACTTGAGCTTAGGACGAGCTGCAGGTACTCTTTCAGGAGGAGAAGCCCAGCGGATTCGTTTGGCTACCCAAATTGGTTCTAAGTTAACAGGGGTTCTCTACATACTAGACGAACCATCGATTGGACTTCATCAACGTGATAACGACCGCTTAATAGGAACACTGCAAAACATGCGTGATATCGGAAACACCTTGATTGTGGTTGAACATGATGAAGATACGATGATAGCGGCAGATTATCTAATCGATATTGGTCCTGGCGCAGGAATCCACGGCGGACAAGTCATTGCAGCAGGAACACCCGCCGAAGTAATGGCACATCCTAATTCATTGACTGGCCAGTATTTATCAGGTAAAAGGTTTATTCCACTCCCGATAGAACGTCGCAAGCCAGATGGCAGGTATATCGAAATAAAAGGTGCCGCCGAGAACAATTTACGAAACGTAAATGCGAAAATTCCATTAGGGATGTTTATTTCCGTGACGGGTGTTTCCGGATCTGGGAAAAGTACGTTAATCAATGAAATCCTCCTTAAAACACTATCCCAGAAGCTTAACCGTGCTAAAACAAAGCCTGGAGAACATAAGGATATCTTAGGTATTGAGAATTTAGATAAGGTAATCGACATCGACCAATCTCCAATTGGCAGAACACCACGTTCTAATCCGGCAACGTACACGGGAGTTTTTGATGATATCCGTGACTTGTTTTCGACAACGAATGAAGCGAAGGTCCGCGGTTATAAAAAAGGACGTTTTAGCTTTAATGTTAAGGGTGGCCGTTGTGAAGCCTGCCGTGGCGATGGAATTATCAAAATTGAAATGCATTTCCTGCCTGACGTCTATGTTCCATGTGAGGTTTGTCATGGAAAGCGATATAACCGTGAGACACTTGAGGTAAAATATAAAGGGAAGAGCATTTCTGAAATTCTTGATATGACCGTCGAAACAGCAGTAGAATTTTTTGAGAATGTTCCTAAAATCAGCCGAAAGCTGCAAACCATCAAGGATGTAGGTTTAGGTTATATAACACTCGGTCAGCCTGCTACCACTCTGTCAGGCGGGGAAGCACAGCGTGTGAAGCTAGCGTCTGAACTTCATAAACGTTCAAACGGTAAATCCTTCTATATTTTAGATGAACCGACAACAGGTCTTCATGTTGACGATATTTCTAGATTATTAGTCGTCCTTCAGAGACTCGTTGAAAATGGCGACACCGTACTCGTTATTGAGCACAATTTAGATGTCATTAAAGCAACTGACTACATTATTGACCTTGGTCCAGAGGGTGGAGACAAGGGCGGTACGATTGTCGCTACCGGTACACCTGAAAAGGTAGCTGATGCGCCAGGATCTTATACAGGCAAATACTTAAAACCAATTTTAGAGCGAGACCGGCTACGAATGAAAGAGCAAATACATGAAAAAGAGACGATTGGAAAAAGCTAAAACCTTGCGTTTTAGCTTTTTTTATAGATATGTTGAAACTTTCATATTCCCCATACGTAAATATTCAATAAGGGGGAGTGATTATCAATGGATACTCGCAAGGTTCTTTCAGGATTATGTTACTTTAGTATTTTCTTTGCAGGAATTCTGTTTCCGCTTGTTGTCATGCTTGCATCTGGAGACGACGTAACGAAAAGCCATGCAAAAAAAGCATTCTTATCGCATTTAATCCCACTTATACCTGTACCACTGCTTATATTCGCTATTTTTAGTGATCTTAATGCTATAAACAATGATGCCATTCCTGTTTTTACACTAGTTTCGGCCGGTATATTAATCTTAATTAGTCTAATTGTCACCATCTGGAATGTGATAAAAGGCGTAAAAGCCTTAATGATGGAATAGGATTTAATGAAATACATTTATTGGAGTGGATAACAATGAAGGAAGAACGTAAAAGAATATTAAAAATGGTTGAGGATGGAAAGCTTAATGTTGATGAGGCATTAACTTTACTAGAAGAACTTGAAAAGGCTGGGCAAACGATGGATCAAAAGCAAGAACAAATTGCACAAGAAATCTCGACTGCCTTTAAGTTTGAAGAAGCAAAGAAGGAAGAGTCGACACATGGAAAAGTTCACTCAGCAAAGGATAAAATTTTTGATTTTGTCGATAATGCTTTGAAAAAAATTAAGGACCTAGACTTTGATTTGAATTTCGGTCAGTCTGTTGAAATTTCGCATATCTTTCATCAGGGCGATGTATACTTACGTGATATGGATATTGATCTAGCCAATGGCTCACTCAAACTTGTTCCTTGGGATCAAAATGATGTTCGGATCGAATGCCAGGCAAAGGTATATCGTGTAGAGAACTCAGAACAAGCTCGGGAAAACTTTTTGAAGGATGTCCTCTTTGCGATTGATGGACAAAAATTGCGGTTCATGACTCAGCAAAAATGGATGAAGGTCGACGCGGTAGTTTATGTTCCTCAAGCTGAATATGAACGCGTTCGTGTAAGAATGTTCAATGGTCCTATATCAGGTGAAGAATTAACGATAGGTGATTTGCGTATGAAAACAGCCAATGGGAAAATTGAACTCGCTCGTTTAAACGGGAAAAGGGCAGAAATTGAAACAGCTAATGGTCATATTACCCTTCAAACGAGTGCAATTGATGCCCTTGAAGTTGAAACCATAAATGGAGCCATTAAGCTCGATGGTGACTTTAGAAAAGTTGAAACGCAAACGTTAAACGGGAATACCACCTATAACTTAACGGGAACTCGCTGTGAATTAATTGCGGCTAAAGCGACGACAGGCGGAATTGATTTGTATATTCCTGATGGAGTGGCTGCTAGTGGCGAATTAAAAACAAATCTCGGCGGCTTTAATATTAAGCTTGATGGAATTCAGGTTCTTGAGGAAAAAAGTGAAATGATTCAAAAAATGCTTCGCTTTCAATCGGTTAATCATCCTGACCGCATGTTAAAGATATTTGTCGATACGAAAACAGGATCGATTACACTCCATAAATCGGATGAGGTAAGCAATTAATAGGAGATTTGATAAATGAAATGGTTGATTGGAATCTTAATCAATGGTGTTTTGTTCATGGCAATTGCAGGCTACTTTTCTGAAAGCTTTGCGCTGGAGGGATTTGCGGCAGCCCTTTCAGCAAGCTTTTTATTATCGATAATAAATATCATCGTTCGCCCGATTCTAGTAATTTTAACCTTACCTGCAACAATTTTAACATTAGGTCTATTCTTATTTGTTATTAATGCGATAACTCTTGAGATAACCGATTATTTGATGGGGGACGCGTTTGAAATTGCAGGTTTCGGAATGGCATTATTAGCCTCTGTTATCATGTCAATATTCACACTGGTTCTGGATAAAACACTTCTTAAACCATCTAAAAAAAACTAGCGCATCCATCTTGCGCTAGTTTTTGCTGTTAATCAGTCAGAATAAACGCTTGGTATCCTTTGGCTTTTAAGCGTGCAACGAGAGCTTCTGCATTTTTTCGTTCAGAGAAAGCACCAGCTTGTACTTTGTATAAGCCATCAGAAAAAACAAATGCTTCAAATCCATCGGATTTTAGCTTCGTAACGTGCGCATCTGCATTGCTCTTTTCGGAAAAAGCACCAGCTTGAACTCTAAATAAATCTGAACGAACAGGCGGGGTAGGATTACTTGGCGGGTTAGGTGTAGGAGGTTTTGGTGTGGGTGCAGTCTGTTTTTTGGTCAAATTATATTGGGCTGCAAGTGCATTGACAATGGCTTGAGCACATTTTCTTTGGTAATCATCTGTCCGCATTAGCCCTGCTTCATTTCTATTGGTCATAAAGCCACATTCAACAAGAATGGCAGGCATATTTGTTTCACGAAGTACGTGGAAATTTGCGGTTTTAACGCCGCGACTTCTAAGACCTGTTAACGAGACCATATTGTTTTGAACCTTTTGTGCTAATTGATAAGTCTCCTGATGATTCGTCGTATATACGTAGGTCTCAATTCCATTAGCGTCATTCCAGGTGGATCCATAGGCGTTAGCGTGAATGGACACATACGCATCGACATTTAGACGGTTGGCAGCATTTGTCCGCTCTTGCAACGGAACATCTCGGTCATCGGAGTGGGCGAAATAGACGGTAACATTTTGATAGGAGGTTAGCATATCTCTTGCAAAAGCGGCTACCTTTCTGGTGAATTCGTATTCCCGCATTCCATCAATCGTTCTTTTTCCGGCTGTGTTATAGCCGTGGCCTGCATCGAGCATGAATTTCACTTTTATCACTCTCCTTATGTCATGAATATTTAGCTCCCTATTATCATATGGGTAAAAAGCAAAAGTGGACACAAATAGGAGTGATTTGTGAAAAATAAAGCAATTGACCTATTGAAGGTCAATTGCTTTTTACTGTCTAGCTGCAGCGCCTAGGGGCTTTCACTTTTCTTAGCGTTTCATGGTATGAACAAAGCGATATCGATCTGCGCGGAAGGTTGACTTTACCAATTCAAAGGGTATTCCCTCTTGTAAATATGAAATCCGCTCTATCAAAAGGATGGGGTCGCCGATATTAATTTCCAAGGTTTCTGAGTCAAGAGTATCAGCTGTAGATGCTTCAATTTCCTGAGTCGCTTCACTTATCGAAAGAGCAAGATTTTCCTCGATGTATTGGTAAAGAGACAGGTTGCTGTTTTCCTCTGTCAGCCCTGGAACAATTTCGACAGGGATATAGGCCGTTTCAAGTGCCATTGGGGCACCATCCGCTAAACGAATCCGCTTAATTTTATAAATAGAGTCAGCTTCTTTTATCCTAAGGGCAAGAGCTGACTTTTTGTCAGCAGGGATGATTTGAAAGGATAACAAGATGCTGCTTGGGTTCATTCCCCTTGAGAGCATGTCCTCCGTAAAACTTGTCATTCCCTGTAATTCTTGTTCAACCTTTTTCTTAGTAACAAATGTGCCTCTGCCTTTTTGTCTTTTTAAATAGCCTTCCGAAACCAAATTATTAATGGCCTGTCTGACTGTCATTCGGCTTATTTGGAACCGCTCTGCAAATTCCCGTTCGGAGGGAATGACACTTTCTTCCTTTAAAACGCCATTCTCTATTTGCTGTTTAATGTACTCTTCTAGTTGATGATAAATGGGAACCGGTGAATTTTTGTTAATCATTTAAACACCTCCTCGGAAGAAAAGTACTAGATATATTTTAATGCATCTCTATCAGCAATGACAGTTACATTTTCATGGTACTTTAGTGCAGAGGCAGGGAAATCCTCGCTTATTTCTCCATTAACGAACCTGTTTAATGCTTCGGCTTTTCTTTCTCCTGAAACTAGCAGGAGGATTTCTTTACTATCAAGGATGGAAGCAATCCCCATGGTAATCGCATGTGTAGGCACTTCTTCAAGAGAGTTGAAAAATCTTGAGTTCGCTTCCCTTGTATTTTGGGCTAACGTTACGATATGAGTTCTGCTGCTAAAGGCAGTCCCTGGTTCGTTAAAACCAATATGGCCATTTTGTCCGATACCGAGAAGTTGCAGGTCAACTCCTCCGAGCTCTTTAATGAGCTGTTCATAACGAAGACATTCCTGTTCTAAATCGCTTGCTGTACCATTTGGAATATGAGTATCATTTTCGGTAATATCCAAATGTTTAAATAAACTTTGGTTCATGAAATAATGGTAGCTATTTGGGTCCTTTGCAGGAAGTCCGATATATTCATCTAAATTGACAGATTTAACCTTCGTATACGTTGTTCTATTCGCCTCATGATCCTGGATTAAATAATCATAAACACCTTTTGGGGTGCTCCCTGTTGCCAATCCCAGCGTTAAGATTGGGTTAGAACGTACTTTGTCTACGATGATTTTTCCAGCCTCTAAGCTCATCTCTGCATAATTTTCTGTACGAATTAGTTTCATGTTATTACCCCTTTTTATATGCAATTTCCCCACGGCAGATTGTCAGTTCAACTTGATATTCATTCGATAAAATCGCTATATCCGCATCTTTTCCTACGGAAATGCTTCCTTTAGTGTCATAGACTTTCAATTGTTTGGCAGGATTCACACTAGCCATTTGTACAGCTTCTGGTAGAGAAATATCTGCAGCTTCAAGGATGTTTTTTATTGAGTCGTTCATTTTTAAAATACTGCCAGCAAGTGTTCCGTCGGCTAGAAGAGCCTTTCCATCTGCAACGGATACATCCTGCCCACCAAGATCATAAATTCCATTTTTAAGACATTTTGCCCTCATTGCGTCCGTTATTAAAATCATGCCCTCTGTTCCTTTAGCATTAATGACAAGTTTCATTACCTCTGGACGAACATGAATCCCATCAGCAATTAATTCCACCATTAATTCTTTAAAAAGAAGAGCGGAACCGGCAACCCCAGGTTCACGATGATGGATTCCTCTCATGCCATTAAATAAATGTGTCACCTGTTTGGCTCCTGCCTCAACGGCCTTTTCCATCTCTTCGTAAATGGCGTCGGAGTGACCAATAGAAGCAATCACATCATTTTCATGTAAATAGGCAACAAAGTTTGTCCCGTTCTCAAGTTCAGGGGCAACCGTTACTAATTTAATGCTTCCTTCAGCAAGCTCTTGCCAATGCTTAAATAATTCAATATCAGGATCGATAATGTATTCCTTCGGCTGTGCACCGGCTCGTTTTGCATTGATAAACGGACCTTCTAAATGAACGCCGAGAATGTCTGATTTACCAGAGTCATTGTGTCCTTTTAGGTAAAGTGCTGCATTTCTTAGAGCATTTTCGATACTTTCGTGTTTTTGGGTAATGGTTGTGGCTAAAAAGCTTGTCGTTCCCTCAGCCGGGAGTGCTCTAGTCATTGTTTCTAACGCTTCTATCGTCGCATCCATGGTATCTGCACCTGCAGTTCCATGAATGTGGACATCAATAAAACCGGGAACTACATGTTGGTCCTTAGAAATTTCTATTTTCTCAACATCTGTTAAATGGGAAGGAAGAGCTTCAATGGGACCAATCTCTTTGATTTTTCCATGTTCAATATTAATATAGATAGATTCTGCTACTTCATTTTCTAAAACTGCCTTGCCATGAACCATTAAAAGTAGGCTCAAAATCTTCATCTCCATTTCAAAAATAGTACCTTTATGAGTTTATTATAGCTTCTGGTGGAATAGTTG
Source organism: Bacillus sp. 7884-1 (assembly GCF_002272245.1). Classification (GTDB taxonomy): domain Bacteria; phylum Bacillota; class Bacilli; order Bacillales; family Cytobacillaceae; genus Neobacillus. Next base: position 12,622 of record NZ_NPDD01000014.1, read on the forward strand.
TCTATACCAGTTGTGTGTTTCATTCGTATTAATTTTTCCCATTTAATGCAGATTGTATTAAAAACCGAATAACTTCCATTTGGTTATGAAAATTAATTAAATAATGCTAAAATAAGAAGAAATTAATTTAGTTAGATTATAATGACTGTCTAGCTGCAGCGCTGAGTGCGCTTCCGCTTTTCTATTAAGGAGGAAAACTTTTGCCAAAGGTACGCACAAAGGATATTCATGAAAGATTTCATTTGGAATTAGTTAGCGGGGAAGAGGGAATAAATCGTCCGATTACTACAAGTGATATTTCTAGGCCGGGGATTGAATTGGCTGGATATTTCGAATATTATCCTGCTGAACGAATCCAACTATTAGGAAAAACTGAGCTATCCTTTTTTGAGAAATTATCACAATCTGAACGGATAACAAGAATGGAACGGTTATGCACAGACATTACACCGGCCATTATCGTTACTAGAGGACTTGAGGTCCCGAAGGAGCTTATCGAAGCCTCTGAACGTGAATCTGTTCCATTGCTGCAATCTAACATGAAAACAACACGTTTTTCAAGCCGGTTAACAAACTTTTTAGAAAGTAAGCTTGCACCGACCACTGCTGTACATGGGGTGTTAGTCGACATCTATGGGATTGGGGTATTAATTACCGGGAAAAGTGGTGTTGGTAAAAGTGAAACAGCATTAGAGCTAGTTAAACGCGGGCACAGACTTGTCGCTGATGACTGTGTAGAGATTCGACAGGAAGATCAAGATACACTTGTTGGAACCTCTCCAGATCTAATTGAGCATTTATTAGAAATTCGCGGACTAGGGATTATTAATGTCATGACTCTTTTTGGAGCTGGCGCCGTTCGCAGCAATAAACGAATTACGCTAGTTATTAACCTGGAAATTTGGGATGCCGCGAAGCAATACGACCGTCTAGGTTTAGATGATGAAAAAATGAAAATCATTGATACGGAGATTACAAAAATCACCGTTCCGGTCCGTCCTGGCCGAAACCTAGCTGTCATTATTGAAGTAGCCGCAATGAACTATCGACTAAAAAGAATGGGCGTCAATGCTGCACAGCAATTTACAGAACGCCTATCTGATGTTATTGAGGACGGAGAACATGAGGATTAATTTAATAAAGGAGACATGGTATGAATTCAACTATACAGCCGCTTGACCCAATCGCATTTTCCTTAGGACCGATTTCAGTACATTGGTATGGTCTTATTATTGGATCCGGTTTAGCATTGGCACTTTTTCTGGCTATTAGAGAAGGCGATAAGCGGGGACTTCCAAAGGATACCTTTGCAGACTTGATGCTTTGGGCAATCCCTATTGCCATCCTTTCTGCACGATTATATTATGTTATTTTTGAATGGGGCTATTATTCACAGCATCCAGGTCAAATCATTCAGATATGGAATGGCGGCATTGCTATCCATGGAGCACTAATTGGTTCCGTTGTAACAGCCTATGTTTTTGCTAAAAAACGTGGGATTTCGTTTTGGAAAATTGCCGATATTGCTGCACCAAGTATTATTTTAGGTCAAGCCATCGGCCGGTGGGGAAATTTCATGAATCAGGAAGCACACGGAGGTGAAGTCACTAGGACTTTCCTCGAAAACCTCCAGCTGCCTGAATTTATCATTAATCAAATGTATATTAATGGTGCCTATTATCACCCGACCTTCTTATATGAGTCTATTTGGAATATCGTTGGATTTGCTCTCTTAATAATGCTTAGACGCGTGAACCTTCGCCGAGGGGAGCTATTCCTATCTTATGTAATTTGGTATTCTGTTGGTCGTTTCTTCATAGAAGGCTTAAGAACAGATAGTTTAATGCTAGGCGGACTGAGGATGGCACAATCCATCTCAATCGCTTTAATTATAGGTGCTGTATTAATCCTGATTTACCGTCGAAAGAAGAATCTAGCAAAAGACAGATACTTAGACAAAAACAATCAAGCTTTAACGCACTAAGAAGGAGAAATCGGAGAAATGATTAACTCAATTAAAAAGGGTTTTCAGGTGGGGATCAAAACAACATGGACCTTGGGGAAAATTATTTTTCCAGTAACCCTGATTGTGGCTTTGCTGCAGTATACCCCCGTCTTACCATGGGTAATTGAGGCGATTTCACCAATGATGAAATTGCTTGGCTTATCAGGAGATGCTGCAATACCGCTCGTCTTGGGGAACTTCCTCAATCTATATGCGGCGATTGGTGCTATCCTAACCCTAGATTTTTCTGTAAAAGAAGTATTTATTTTAGCTGTTATGCTCTCATTTTCTCATAATTTAATTGTAGAATCGGGCGTTGCTATGAAAGTGGGCGTAAAGCTTTGGCTGGTCCTCGTAACAAGGCTGGGACTTGCGTTTGCTTCTGCAATCATAATCAACTTAGTATGGCAGGGAGGCAGCGAGACTGCCCAATATGGCATGATTCAAGCAAAAAGTGATGAACAAATTTCGGGAATTGGTTCGATTTTACTCGCTGCAATTGAAAAAGCGGGACTAGGAATTCTGCAATTAGCGATGATTGTCATCCCGTTGATGATCGTTATTCAAATTTTAAAAGACTTGCAATGGCTAAAGAAGTTTTCAAATGGGATGTCTCCCATAACGAAGAGTCTAGGGATGAATGAAAATACTTCTACGACAATGGCTGCGGGTTTGTTATTTGGGCTCGCCTATGGTGCAGGAGTAGTGATTCAGGCAGTGGAGGAAGATGGAGTGAGTAAAAGGGATTTAACGCTCGCTTTTATTTTTCTAATGGCTTGCCACGCAGTTGTGGAAGATACACTAATCTTTATCCCACTTGGAATCCCAGTCTGGCCGCTCTTTTTAATTCGTATTGGTGTGGCTATCGCACTGACATTGATTGTCGGGTTCTTTTGGAAACGGTCAGGCATCTTGAGTAGAAAGGAAGCAGAACCAACTTATGAAAAGTAATATAAATACGATTCTATTTGACTTAGATGGAACGTTAATTGATACCAATGAATTAATCATTTCTACTTATTTACACACACTTGAAAAATACTATCCAGGTAAATACACCCGGGAGGATGTCTTACCGTTTCTAGGCCCAACCCTTCACGATGTTTTTGGGAAAATGGATCCCGACCGAGTCGAGGAAATGGTGTTAGAATACCGCACCTACAATATTGCAAATCACGATGCACTGGTGAAAGAATTTGTAGGTGTTATGGAAACAATAGAGACATTAAAGAAAAAGGGTTATAAGCTAGCAATCGTGACGACGAAACGTGAGGATGTAGCTTTTAAAGGTCTTCGCTTGATGAAACTTGATTCCTATTTTGATGTTATGATTGCTTACGATCATGTGAAAAAAGTGAAGCCAGATCCCGAGCCTATATTCTTAGCACTTGAAAAATTAGATTCAAAGCCAGAGGAAGCCTTAATGGTAGGAGATAATTTTCACGACGTGCTGGCCGGCAAAAATGCTGGTACGAAAACAGCTGGTGTTGCTTGGTCCATAAAAGGAAGAGAGTATCTGGCAAAATATGAACCAGATTTCATGTTAGAAAACATGACGGATTTATTAAGTATTCTCGGAGAGGGATAAGAATGAGGAAAACCACCCGCTACCCTGTTGAAGGGGCAAACTCCTTGTGGCATGTCTATAAAACCGTTCCATTCTGGAAAGTTGTGAAAAATTTCATGGTGATCCAACTTGCCCGTTACACCCCTTTCCTAGGGATGAAAAATTGGCTTTACACCACGTTTTTAGGACTGAAGGTCGGCGAGCAGACTTCCTTCGCCTTAATGGTCATGCTTGATGTAATGTTTCCTGAGAAAATCAGTGTCGGGCGAAACACGGTGATTGGATACAATACAACCATACTTGCCCATGAATATTTGATAAAAGAGTACCGCCTAGGACCTGTTGATATTGGCAGTGAAGTGATGATTGGTGCGAATTCAACCATCCTTCCAGGGGTACGTATTGGTAACGGAGCCATTGTTTCCGCTGGGACACTTGTTCATAAAGATGTCCCAGCAGGTGCATTCGTCGGCGGCAACCCGATGCGGATCATCTATTCAAAAGAAGAAATGGAAAAACGCTGGGCCGAAGATCCGATTTATGGGAAAAAGAATAACGATTAAACAGAGGCTGGGTTTTTGTAACCTGGCTTTTTTTACATAATATTGGTTTGTGCGGGATTATAGTTATCAGTTGACGAAAATTAAACAAAAAGGTAAACTTTAATTTATTAGCACATTAGCGAACTAAAGGATTCTGAAAATAAAGGATGATTTGGATGAGCCGTTTATTTATGTTTGAAAAGCCTTTAGGCATGAGAGATACGCTTCCAGAATTATATGAAAAGAAACACCGTGTTCGTACCCTTATGGAAGACTCAATTAAACAGTGGGGATATCAATTTATTGACACACCTACTTTAGAATACTATGAAACCGTTGGAACAGCCTCCGCCATACTTGACCCGGAGCTTTTCAAATTACTTGATAAAGATGGGCATACCCTAGTGCTTCGGCCGGATATGACGGCTCCGATTGCCAGGGTGGCAGCCTCGCGTCTGTTAGAAAATGACCTCCCGCTTCGCTTGGCATATGCAGGAAATGTATACCGGGCACAGCAGCGTGAGGGCGGCAGACCGGCAGAGTTTGAGCAAATCGGTGTAGAGTACATTAATGATGATACCGTTTCAAGCGATGGTGAGGTAATCGCATTGCTTGTTTCATCTTTAAAGAAGGCAGGGCTTAGCCAATTTCAAGTATCAGTTGGACATATTGGATTTGCACAAGAATTATTTAAGCAAATCTTAGGAACAAATGGACGTGCCAATGCACTTAGACGTTTTTTATATGAAAAGAATTTTGTTGGTTATCGTGAGCAAGTAAACTCCTATTCTCTATCCTCCATTGATAAGCAGCGACTGCTTCAGTTGCTGGAATTGAGGGGCGGTAATGAGGTAATTGGTAAAGCACTTGATATCGTTGAGGATGGCTATGGAAAGGAATCCTTGATAGAACTGAAGGAATTGTGGGAGGTAATCACAGACTATGGCTTAAGGGACTTTGTGAAATTTGATTTTACCATTGTCAGCCATATGAGTTATTATTCCGGAATTTTATTTGAAGCCTATGCCGGAAATGTCGGCTTTCCAATTGGAAATGGCGGACGTTACGGATTGATTGAGAAATTTGGAAAAAAAGCGAGTGCCACTGGTTTTGCCGTTAGGCTTGATAAGCTTCTTGAGGCGATGGGTCCGCAAGAGGTCACTAGTACCGTGGAGTGTATTTTTTTCAGCCAGGAAAGACGTAAGGAAGCCTTTCAGTTAGCTGAAACCATGAAGGCAGAAGGAAAGAAAACCGTTCTGCAAGATATTAATGGTGTGAAAAATCTTGATGCTTATACAAAGAAGTTTGCCAATACCACCTTTTTAATCGGGGGGGGCTTAAGATGAATACAAAATTAACGATAGCAATGCCAAAAGGGAGGATTTTTGAAGAAGCTTTAGAATTGCTCCGGAAAGCTGGCTATAACCTTCCACCAGAATTCGATGATTCCCGAAAATTAATTCTAGATGTTGAAGCGGAGAACATGCGCTTTATTCTCGCAAAGCCAATGGATGTAGCTACATACGTCGAGCACGGGGTTGCAGATGTTGGGATCGCAGGTAAGGACGTTTTACTTGAAGAAGAACGAGATGTATACGAACTGCTGGATTTACAAATCAGCGCCTGCTATTTGGCAGTTGCCGGTCTGCCCGGGACAGCCATGAATGATGTTGCACCAAAAGTGGCAACGAAATATCCTAATGTGGCGGCTGCTTATTTTCGCGAGCAGGGCGAACAGGTTGAAATCATTAAATTAAATGGTTCCATTGAGCTTGCGCCCTTAATCGGATTAGCGGACCGAATTGTTGATATTGTATCAACAGGCAGGACACTTGTCGAAAATGGTCTGGTGGAATTTGAAAGAATTAAAGATGTGACATCTAGGCTCATCGTTAATCCCGTAAGTTACCGGATCAAAGACGAACGGATTAACGAATTAGTTACAAGGCTAAACGGCGTTGTCTCCTTGGAGGTAAATTAGATGAAAATAGTTAAAGTGAGTGACCTTATTTCCATTAAACGGTCTATTGAATCGGGAACAACGGAGCAGTTAGCCGTAGTAAAAAAAATCATTTCGGAAATTCGTTCTGCTGGTGATGAAGCGTTACGAGCTTACACGGAAAAATTTGACCGGGTCACATTAGAATCATTTATCGTTACTGAAAATGAAATAAATGAGGCATATGGTCAAGTAGATTCTGAGTTTATCTCGATTGTGAAAGAGGCTGCTGAAAATATCAGAAGCTTCCATGAAAAACAATTGCGTCCTTCATGGATGACGACCGAAGAAAACGGCAGTATACTTGGTCAAAAAATCACTCCTCTTGACTCTGTTGGAGTATATGTCCCAGGGGGAACGGCAGCCTATCCTTCCTCGGTACTTATGAATGTCATTCCTGCAAAAGTAGCAGGAGTGAAAAGAATCGTGATGGTCTCACCTCCTGACAGCAATGGAAAACTTCCAGCAGCTGTGCTCGTTGCAGCAAAGGAAGCAGGAGTGGAAGAAATTTATAAAGTCGGCGGGGCTCAGGCCATTGGTGCATTGGCATATGGAACTGAATCTATTACCCCTGTTGATAAAATTACAGGTCCAGGTAATATCTATGTTGCATTAGCGAAGCGAGAGGTTTTCGGTGATGTTGATATCGATATGATTGCCGGACCAAGTGAAATAGCGATTATCGCTGATGATTCTGCCCGGGCGGATGAGGTTGCGGCCGATTTGTTATCACAGGCAGAACATGACCCACGTGCATGCAGTGTCCTTGTCACACCTTCAATGGTTTTAGCGGAAGCGGTGGCAGTCGAGGTGGAGAAACAGCTGGCATTATTGCCGCGTAAGGACATAGCTTCGAGATCAATTGCTGATTTTGGTGTAATCTATGTGACTTCATCCATTGAGGAAGCCGTTGAAACAGTGAATCAACTTGCCCCAGAACATCTTGAAATTCTGACCGAGAACGGAATGGAGCTGCTTGGGAAAATTCGTCATGCTGGTGCCATTTTTATTGGCCGTTATAGTTCAGAGCCAGTTGGCGACTATTTCGCAGGACCTAACCATGTACTGCCGACCAATGGGACGGCTAGATTTTCAAGTCCGTTGAATGTGGATGATTTTCAAAAGAAATCAAGTGTCATTATATACAGTGAAAAAGCGTTAAAAGATAATGGAGAAAAAATCGTAAAATTTGCACGCATGGAAGGTCTTGAGGCTCATGCGCGTGCAGTAGAGTTAAGACTTAAAAATCAATAATTATTTGCTAGGGGGCCCTTCCATGGAAAGATACGCAAGCGTTGAACGAAATACAAATGAAACCCAAATCAGCTTATCATTAAACATTGATGGTGAAGGAAAGTCTGAACTTGAAACAGGAGTTCCATTCCTTAGCCATATGCTTGATTTATTCACGAAACACGGACAATTTAACCTCTCCGTTGACGCAAAAGGGGATATTGAGGTAGATGACCATCACACTACAGAGGATATCGGGATCTGTATTGGACAGGCATTGCGGGAAGCCCTTGGTGATAAAAAAGGAATTAAGCGCTATGGAAATTCCTTTGTACCAATGGATGAAGCATTAGCCCAGGTGGTAGTGGACCTTAGTAATCGTCCACACCTTGAAATGCGTGCGGAGTTCCCAAATTCAAAGGTGGGTACGTTTGACACGGAGCTGGTGCATGAATTTTTATGGAAGCTTGCCCTTGAAGCGCGGATGAACCTTCATGTGATTGTTCATTACGGACACAATACTCACCACATGATTGAGGCTGTTTTTAAAGCACTTGGCCGGGCGCTTGACGAAGCAACAACCATTGACCCTCGCATCAAAGGAGTTCCGTCAACGAAAGGGATGTTGTAAATGATAGGAATTGTCGATTATGGTATGGGCAATCTCTTTAGTGTCAGTAAGGCTCTTGAGCGGTTGAATGCTGAATATTTTATATCAGGAGACAAAGAGGAACTCCTTCGTGCTGATGCCTTACTGCTACCAGGTGTAGGTTCTTTCCGTGATGCGATGGAGGTACTTCAGGTTGAAACGATTAAGGAGTTCGTGGAAACTGGGAAACCTCTACTTGGGATATGCCTTGGTATGCAGCTTTTGTTTGAAGATAGTGATGAAAATGGTTTAACAAAGGGACTAGGATTATTGCCCGGAAGTGTACGCCGTTTTCCTGGCAAAACCCCGGCGGGAGAAACATACAAGGTCCCGCATATGGGCTGGAACAAACTTGAATTCGTTAAATCCTCTCCGCTATTGGAAGGTTTAGAAGAGGATTATGTGTATTTTGTTCATTCTTACTATGTGAGTGCAGACAATTCAGAGGTGCTTCTGGCAAAAGCCAATTACCAGGAAGAAGTATCTGCCGTTGTGGGCAAGGATAATATATTCGGAATGCAGTTTCATCCTGAAAAAAGCAGTAAGCTTGGGATGGCGCTGCTGAATAACTTTTTGAAAGTAGTTGAAGAAAGGAAGGCGGTACGATGACACTCACGATTTATCCAGCAATTGATATGCGCGGCGGGAATTGCGTACGCCTTCTTCAAGGCGATTATGATAAAGAAACGATTTATGGTGATTCACCTTTTGATATGGCTCGAGCGTTTGCAGCAGATGGAGCGGAATGGATACATATGGTTGACCTCGACGGAGCAAAGGATGGCAAACGGATTAATGATCGTTTTGTCATTGAAGCAGCCCAGAAGCTAAAGGTAAAAGTACAAATTGGCGGCGGGATTCGTTCTGAGGAAGATATCCTTCATTATTTGGAAAATGGGATTACACGCGTGATTATTGGCAGTATTGCTGTTTCCAATCCGGAATTTGCGATTGAAATGATTAAGAAGTACGGTGAACAGATTGTTGTTGGTATAGATGCTAAGAATGGTTATGTGGCAACACATGGGTGGCTGACTACTTCTGAAGTGAAGGCTGTAGACCTAAGCAAACGCTTTGCTGACACTGGTGCTGGGACGTTTATTTTTACCGACATTGCAACGGATGGCACGCTTTCTGGCCCTAATATTGCTGCTGTTTGTGAAATGGCAGAGGTCACGGGAAAAACGGTGATAGCTTCTGGTGGAGTGAGCAGCTTAGCAGATTTGAGTGCGCTTAATGCGGAGGGAGTGAAAGGGGCAATTGTTGGGAAGGCCCTTTATGAAAACCGATTCACATTAAAGGAAGCACTTGCCATTGGCGGGGTGAGAAAATGACATTAACAAAACGAATTATCCCCTGCCTTGATGTAAAAGAAGGAAGAGTTGTCAAAGGAATTCAATTTGTTCAGCTTCGGGATGCCGGCGACCCAGTAGAATTAGCGAGATTTTATGATGAGCAAGGAGCAGATGAGCTTGTATTCCTTGATATATCAGCTTCTGTAGAAGGACGAAAAACCATGGTCGAAGTAGTTAAGTCTGTTGCTTCGGAGCTTGCTATTCCTTTTACAGTCGGCGGCGGTATTAATTCTTTAGAGGATATGAAACGAATTCTCCGTGCCGGTGCTGATAAGGTGTCATTAAATACTGCAGCGGTTCTAAAGCCTGAACTTATTTCTGAAGGGGCAGGTTACTTTGGAACACAGTGTATTGTGGTTGCCATTGATGCGAAGTATGATGAAGAGATTGGAACATGGCGTGTGTATACACATGGCGGCAGGACACCTACGGAGCGCAAAGTAATAGAATGGGCAAAAGAAGCTGCTGAACTTGGTGCAGGTGAAATCTTACTGACCAGTATGGATAGTGATGGTGAGAAAAATGGCTTTGATCTAAAGCTGACAAAAGCGGTGAGTGAGGCAGTGACGATTCCCGTGATAGCTTCAGGCGGTGCTGGAAATGCCAGTCATTTTGAAGAGGCTTTTGTAAAGGGAAAAGCAGACGCTGCCCTTGCAGCTTCTATTTTTCATTATAAAGAAACTTCAGTTCATGAAGTGAAAAGTTATTTGCAAGAGAAGGGAGTGAGTGTCCGATGAACATTCGTTTTGATGAAAAAGGATTAGTACCTGCTATCGTACAGGACGCCGATACAAAAGAAGTATTAACATTAGCTTATATGAATCAGGAATCACTGACAAAAACGCTAGAAACAGGAGAAACATGGTTCTTCAGCCGCTCCCGTCAGGAGCTGTGGCATAAAGGAGCAACAAGTGGGAACACTCAGTCTGTTGTAAGTGTGAAATATGACTGCGACCAGGATGCTGTTCTTGTGCTGGTGCAGCCGAAGGGTCCTGCCTGTCATACAGGAGCTGTGAGCTGCTTCACAGAGGGAGTTGTTACAGAAAGAGCGACTTCCAGCCTAACTGACTATCAAATCTTACATTCATTAGAAAAGCTGATTATCGAACGAGAAAAAGAGCGTCCAGAAGGGGCGTATACAACCTACTTATTCGAAAAAGGCGTCGATAAAATCTTGAAAAAAGTCGGAGAAGAAGCTTCCGAGGTCATCATCGCAGCCAAAAACCGCGACAAAGAAGAACTGAAATGGGAAGCCGCCGACCTCCTCTACCACCTACAAGTCTTATTAGTCGAACAGGGACTGCCGTTTAAAGAAGTGTTGAAAACATTAGAAGAAAGACATAAAAGATAAATTGGTGATTTCACCGCTTAGCGGTGACATTAGCGGTGACAGGCACCAAATATGCAAAAACACGCTGTTATGCAGCGTGTTTTTGCATATGAAGGAAATTCCAATATTAGCAATGCCGTTCTATCCCTTCTCGTACTGGCGACTATTGTGGTATACTACATAAGTTAGTTTATTGTGTATAGATGGAGGTCTCCATGATTAAAGACTCGAAAGCAAGAATTCAAAAGGGAAAGATCCTGTCATTTGTTCCGACTGGGGAATATTATTTCACGAAGGGTATTAAAGCATACCATCGCCGTGATTTTAAAAAAGCTAAAAAATATCTTCAACGGGCGATGCAGCTGGAGCCGGGTGAACCGATGATAGCCTGTCAGCTTGCCATAGTATCAACCGAACTTGGTGAGTTTGAAAATTCTAATCGACTCTTGCATTTAATCCTTGAAGATCTTGATGAAGAAATGGCTGAATGTCATTATTTTTTAGCAAATAATTATGCCCATTTGGGTTTCTTTAAAGATGCGTATCATCATGCAAATATGTATTTGGAATTAGAACCTAATGGTGATTTTAGCGAAGATACAGAAGACCTTCTAGAGCTCCTTTCATTTGAAGCGGATGGCTTAGAAGATGAACTTTATGAACAAGACGATCTGATTATTAAGCAGGAGCAGGCTCGTGATTTATTGGAATCTGGATATTTTCCGAAAGCGATTGAGCTCTTAAAGGATGTCGTTGAAGCATACCCAGAATATTGGTCTGCTTATAACAACTTAGCTCTCGCCTATTTTTATTTAGGGAAAGCCAAAAAAGCAGAATCTATTCTCGACGATGTATTGGAAAGAAATCCAGGAAATCTGCATGCCTTGTGTAATCGGCTTGTTTTTGCCCATTACCAAGGAAAGAAGAAAGCTGTAACACGCTTAATGGATTCCTTAAAGAAAATTCAGCCGATGATGATTGACCATCAATTTAAATTGGGGGCAACCTTTGCTTTAATTGGTGAATATGAATCTGCGTACTTTTGGCTGAAGAAGCTTTATAAAAACGGTTTTGACGGTGATGGTCCATTCTATTATTGGCTATCCTACTCGTCTTATTTTACTAACCACGAGAACTTTGCGCGAAATATTTGGAAAGTAGTTCTTGAACATAACCCTGATAAAGAAGGGTTTGAGCCTTGGAATGTGGAAAAACCAGTTGCAAATGGATTTGAGGATCACGCTGGTTCTATCTTTCAAAAACTAGAAAGTGATTATATTGAAGAACGATTATTTGCCATTTTCTTAGCTTCGGTTTCAGGAAAAACAGAAGAAATCTTCACTTCTAAACGTTATCACCAAAATCAAAAGCTTACATCAATGGAAAAAAATTATGTTTCTTTAGTTAGGTCAGGAACTCCTTCCTCCATAAAAGCCGCACAGGAAATCGCTGAGGTCCTGTATGAGAAACATCAGCCAATCGGAACAATTGAGTCTGGATTATATTTATTGTGGTTTTCTGTGTTTGTGGAAATTTTCAAGTCACAGATTACCTTGAATAACAAACGTGCTTGGGCTGGAGCAATGGAATATGTCTGGTATAAGAAAATCAATGAAAAAGTGTCACAGCAAGAAATTGCCAAACGCTATGATATCTCACCAGCAACCATTGGGAAATATGTAAAGATCGTGAATAAACATCTAAACTGAGCAGATTTTTGGACTATATGGCAATTGTTTTATACGATTAAGTAGGGAATACTATACTTAATCGTATTTTTTTATATATCTAGCTGCAGCGCTATGGGCTCGGGGTCATAAGCCAATCCGTCAAGAAGGTTAAAGAACAACCTTCATGCCGGATCGTCTTATGCCTGTCGCCCCTGGCCAAGGCGCTTCCGCCTTTAAATAAGGAGTGACAAATATGTCTGAGGAAAAAATTTATGATGTGATTATCGCTGGTGCAGGTCCTGCTGGGATGACAGCTGCTGTTTATACATCTCGTGCAAATCTTTCTACACTTATGATTGAACGTGGTATGCCTGGTGGTCAAATGGCCAACACCGAGGATGTTGAAAACTATCCGGGTTTTGAAAGTATCCTAGGTCCTGAACTTTCTACAAAAATGTTTGAGCATGCGAAAAAGTTTGGCGCGGAATATGCTTATGGCGATATTAAAGAAATTATCGACAATGGTGATGTTAAAACGGTTGTTGCAGGTTCAAAGCAATATAAAGCTTATTCTGTCATTATTTCTGCTGGTGCTGAATACAAAAAGGTAGGAGTACCAGGGGAGAAGGAACTTAGCGGCCGCGGTGTATCCTATTGTGCGGTTTGTGATGGAGCATTTTTTAAACAAAAGGAATTGTATGTCATTGGCGGCGGGGACTCTGCTGTTGAAGAAGGTGTTTATTTAACACGATTCGCTTCAAAAGTAACCATTGTCCACCGCCGTGATGAACTTCGTGCTCAGAAGATTCTTCAAGACCGTGCCTTTGCAAATGAAAAAATTGACTTCATTTGGAATCATACCATTAAGTCGATTAATGATAAGGATGGAAAAGTAGGCAGTGTAACCCTTGTTTCCACTCAAAATGGTGAGGAGCAGGAGCTTCCTGCAGATGGTGTGTTTATCTATATCGGAATGATCCCGCTATCTAAACCATTTTCGAACTTAGGTATTACCAATGAAAATGGCTATATCGAAACAAATGAGCTAATGGAAACAAAAGTACCAGGGATTTTTGCAGCGGGAGATATTCGTGAGAAAACCTTAAGACAAATTGTTACTGCTACGGGTGATGGCAGTATAGCCGCACAAAGTGCACAGCACTATATAGAAGAACTCAAAGAAGAATTAAAAATCAAGCAGTAAATTTACAAATTTTTCATAAACGTAATCCTGTTTTAATTCTGCTGTAACAGTAGTGAAATATTAATAAGGTAGAATGTAAATAAGAATTGACCCCCTTTAAAATATTCACTTGGTGCACAGGCTTTTAAAGCCTGTGCTATTTTTTTACATATTTTTAACAAAATTAAGAAATCTGATTTATTTGTGACCGCTTACCAAAAGGAGTATAATAAGAGGAATAAATATGCGCATTTTACGATATTACTGAGTATGTACTATATAAAGGGTGAGTGTTGTGCAGCGAGTCACCAATTGTGTGTTAATTAGAGATAATCAAGTATTGATGTTGAAAAAACCGCGCAGGGGCTGGTGGGTGGCACCAGGCGGCAAAATGGAACCTGGTGAATCTGTTCGTGACTCCTGTATTCGTGAGTACCGTGAAGAAACTGGAATCTACTTAAAAAACCCACAATTGAAGGGTATTTTTACATTCATAATGAAAGAAAATGATCAAGTGCTATCCGAATGGATGATGTTTACTTTTTTTGCAACCGATTCTGATGGAATGCAGGTGGACGAATCAGATGAAGGGAAGCTTGAATGGCAGCCGCTCGATCAACTAAAAAACCTGCCAATGGCGGCGGGAGACTATCATATTATCGATTACATGATTCATGGAAATGGTATTATTTACGGTACTTTTACTTATACGAAGGATTTTCAACTAATCAGTTATCGATTAGATCCAAGCTAATTTGAGGGGGGAAAAGTGAATGAGTACCGGAGCTACAAATGAAACGCAAATGGTCATCATTACGGGGATGTCTGGAGCTGGGAAAACAGTTGCGATCCAGAGTTTAGAGGATTTAGGTTTTTTCTGTGTGGATAATCTGCCTCCGACTCTGCTTCCAAAATTTCTTGAACTTATGAAGGAATCTGGGAATAAAATGAATAAAGTGGCATTAGTTATGGATTTAAGAGGTAGAGAGTTCTTTGATCATTTATTTAAAGCGCTCGATGAACTTGCAGAAACTTCATGGGTGAGTCCACAAATATTGTTTTTAGATGCAGATGATTCAACTTTGGTTCGAAGGTATAAGGAAACAAGGAGATTTCATCCGCTGGCACAATCTGGATTACCTTTAGAAGGTATCAAATTGGAGCGGGAGCTTCTTGATGAATTAAAGGGCAGGGCACAGCTTATTTATAACACATCGCAAATGAAACCACGTGAATTACGTGAAAAGATTATTACTGAATTTACTTCTAATAACCAATCAATTTTTACTGTCAATGTCATGTCATTTGGATTTAAGTATGGAATTCCAATCGATGCCGATCTTGTTTTTGATGTCCGTTTCCTGCCTAATCCTCATTATATCGATCACATGAGACCTAAAACAGGTTTAGACGAAGATGTTTCTAGTTACGTTTTAAAATGGAATGAAACGCATAAATTCTTAGAGAAGGTCACAGATTTGCTCAGCTTTATGCTTCCCCACTATAAACGGGAAGGAAAAGCGCAGCTTGTAATCGCAATAGGCTGTACCGGCGGGCAGCACCGCTCCGTAACGCTGGCAGAATATCTTGCAAAACATTTTGAAAGTGATTATAAGACACTGGTTTCACATCGTGACATTGAGAGGAGAAAGGATAAAACAACATGAGCGAGTTAGGACAGCCAAGAATCGTCATCATTGGTGGAGGAACAGGATTGCCTGTTTTATTACGGGGATTAAAACAATATCCAGTTGATATTACCGCCATTGTGACGGTTGCGGATGATGGCGGAAGTTCAGGTAGGCTCCGTGAAGACCTGCAAATTCCACCGCCAGGAGATATCCGAAATGTGTTAGCTGCTTTATCAGATGTTGAACCGCTTGTTGAAGAGATGTTTCAGCACCGTTTTAAGACCTCCAATGAATTATCGGGACATTCACTTGGAAATTTGATATTAGCTGCAATGACATCAATTACCGGTAACTTTGTCCATGCGATTCAGGAAATGAGTAAGGTTTTAAATGTTCGAGGCAAGGTCCTGCCAGCAGCAAACCAGAGCGTTGTTCTTCATGCAGAAATGGAAGATGGGACAGTCGTATCTGGAGAATCGAAAATTCCCTATTCTGGCAAAAAAATTAAAAAAGTATTTTTAACACCCGAGGTGATTACTCCACTGCCTGAATCGATTCAAGCCATTAGACAAGCAGATCTAATTATAATAGGACCAGGCAGTTTATATACGAGTATCTTACCTAATTTACTTGTACCAAGATTAGGTGAAGAGGTTTGCAGGTCACATGCCAAAAAGGTGTATATATGCAATTTGATGACACAAGCGGGTGAAACACACGGTTTTACTGCGAGTGATCATGTAAAGGCTATTTATGATCATATGGCATGTGCATTTATGGATACCATGCTTATTAATGACAAAGAAATTCCTGAAGATATTCAACTTCGCTATAACGAAGAACTTGCGAATCCTGTCAACTATGATTTGGACCGTATTTTTGAACTTGGACTTGAAGTGGTTCATGCAGACATTGCGATACAGGAAAATGGTGCACTTAGACATGACCCGAAAAAGGTGGCAAAAATTTTATATAATTTGCTCATAAGTGAAACCAAAAAGAGGTATGAAGCGTAATAATAGTGTCCGGCTTAAAAACCTGGATAAAAGGGGGTGAAGGGATGTCTTTCGCTTCGGAAACGAAAAAAGAATTAACGAATTTGGAGACAAAGCCATGCTGTGTTCGAGCTGAACTCTCTGCTCTCATACGGATGAATGGTTCTATGTCCTTTTCCAACCGTAAGTTAATTGTGGATATTCAGACTGAAAATGCAGCGATAGCTAGAAGGATTTATACATTAATAAAAAAGAGCTATGATGTTCAAGTTGAACTGCTTGTTCGAAAGAAAATGAGACTAAAAAAGAACAATGTTTACATTGTCCGTTTATCTCAACGGGCTAAGGAAATACTGGAGGATATGAAAATCCTGGGTGACGGATTTACCTTCATCCATGATATATCTAGTGATCTTGTGAAAAAGAAATGTTGTAAACGTTCATATTTACGTGGTGCGTTTCTTGCTGGAGGTTCCGTAAATAATCCGGAAACTTCATCTTATCATTTGGAAATTGCTTCGCTATATAAGGAACATAACGATTCCTTATGCGAGTTAATGAATAAATTTGGTCTTAATAGCAAAACGCTAGAACGAAAAAAGGGTTATATTACTTACTTAAAAGAAGCAGAAAAAATTACTGAGTTTTTAAATATTGCCGGTGCAGTCAATGCTCTTCTTCGCTTTGAAGATGTGCGGATTGTAAGAGATATGAGAAATTCAGTTAATCGACTGGTTAATTGTGAAACAGCGAACTTAAATAAGACTATAGGCGCTTCCATTCGTCAGGTTGAAAATATTCGCTATATTAATGAAACGGTCGGGTTAAATATTTTGCCTGACAAGTTAAGAGAAATTGCTGAACTCCGTCTCCATTACACGGATGTGACCCTGAAAGAACTAGGGGAAATGGTTACAGGAGGTACGATTAGTAAATCGGGAATTAATCATCGGTTAAGAAAGATAGATGAAATCGCTGATAAATTGCGGATAGGTGAAATGGCTACAAGAAAATAGAGGAAAATCATGAGGAGGATTTTGAAATGCTAGAGAAACAAGTAGAAGTTAAATTGAAAACGGGTCTTCAAGCCCGACCAGCAGCATTATTTGTTCAGGAGGCAAACCGTTTTTCAGCAGATATTTTTTTAGAGAAAGATGGTAAAAAAGTAAATGCAAAAAGCATAATGGGCTTAATGAGCTTGGCTGTCGGCTCAGGAGTAGTGGTTAATATTGTTGCTGATGGCGATGATGAAGAAAGAGCAGTCGATGCATTGTCTAATTTTGTTCAAAATGAACATTAATAAAAAGAGTTTGACCTAAAATTGGTCAAACTCTTTTTATTCGATAAAGGTAAAGGTACCTGCTGATTTGCGCTCCATTAAGGAGTGCTTCACTTTCCGCAGG
>NZ_NPDD01000015.1 GCF_002272245.1 Bacillus sp. 7884-1
TCTCGCACCTTCCGCTCCAATCAACAAAGTTAGCATTTTTTACTTAGTATTTCCAAAAAAAAGCAGCCGGACGAATCATCGGCTGCTTTTTTTTTTATTTTTCTTTCTTTTCTTCTGCAAGGCTTCTTGTGATAATGTGATCAACAAGACCGTATTCTTTTGCTCTTTCAGCTGTCATGAAGTTATCGCGGTCAGTGTCCTTTTGGATTACTTCAAGAGGCTGGCCAGTACGCTCTGATAGGATTCCATTCAATTTTTCACGAAGGAATAGAATGCGCTTTGCTGCAATTTCAATCTCAGTCGCTTGACCTTGTGCTCCACCTAATGGCTGGTGAATCATTACTTCAGCATTTGGTAACGCATAACGTTTACCCTTTGTACCAGCAGCAAGTAAGAAGGCACCCATAGAAGCAGCCATACCGATACAAATGGTTTGAACATCTGGCTTAATGAACTGCATGGTATCAAAGATGGCCATACCAGCTGTAATACTGCCGCCAGGGCTGTTAATGTAAATGGATATATCCTTTTCAGGGTTTTCCGCTTCTAAGAATAATAATTGTGCAACAATGCTGTTTGCTACATGATCATCAATACCACTGCCAAGCATGATAATGCGGTCTTTTAAGAGACGAGAATAGATATCGTATGCTCTCTCTCCGCGGTTTGTTTGTTCAATAACTGTAGGAATCAAGTTCATTTTTCTTCCTCCTTTAAGTGTGAAAGGTATTAGTATGTATAGTTAATGATACACTGATGGTCAATTAAGGTCAAACAATTCGCCTTTATATTTGTTCGACAATCTTCACTTTTCCATCATAACCAATGAGGGCTTTTTTAAACATATCAGAGTTGCAAAGTTTCGCAAATTGGCATATAATATGTAAGTCGCATATTTGCGCTCGTGGTGCAACGGATAGCACGTAAGATTCCGGTTCTTAAAATGGGGGTTCGATTCCCTCCGAGCGCGTCATCCAAAACAGAGCTCCTACGCTTTAAAAGCGCGGGGGCTTTTTTCGTATAGTCATTTGTCTTGAAACATGAATAAAGCACCTTTCTGCAGGGAATCTTTCATATAGAACATATAAGGAGGCTTTCATTGATGGTTAAGCACAGTATTAGGTTATCTAGTGCGGAGATTGGTGGTTTATGGGCTACCTTTATCCAAGATAATATGACGATTTGTTTAGTAAAATACTTTCTTTATCACAATCAGGATGAAGAAATTAAACCTCTTTTGGAAAAAGCGCTTAAGACTGCTGAAAACCATATTCAACAAATATCCGCTATTTTTACGAAGGAGAATATCCCCTTACCCGATTCGTTTACGGACGAGGATATTAATTATTCAGCGCCGCCTTTGTTCTATGATATGTTCGGGCTTACCTTTGTTTATATGATGAATCGGCTGGGAATGATTAACGCTGGTTTTCTGACCGCGAATGTTGCAAGAGAAGATGTTCTGAATTTCTACGTAACTACCGTTAATGAAGCATCCCTATTATATAAGGCATCGACGGAACTCATGCTGTCAAAGGGTATATATGATCGGCCTCCTATGATTCCCTATCCCAAGCAGATAGAATATATTGAGAAGCTTTCCTATCTAAGCGGGATGATAAAGAAAAGACCATTAAATGCAATTGAAATAACAGAAATCTTTTTTAATCTCGAACGCAATTATTTTTCCATGCTTCTATGTACGGCGTTACTCCAAGTTGTCGACGACAAAGAAATAAAGGATTTTATTAAAGAGGGAAAGGAAATTTCAGAAAAGCAAATAAGAGTATTTCTTGAAATTCTAGTAAAAGAACAACTTCTTGGCAATACCTCAACCAATACGGAAGTAACCGATTCAACTGTGCTTCCTTTTTCGAATAAACTAATTGTTACCTTATTTGATGCTTTGAATGGCATCGATATTACGTTGCTTGGCCACGCGGTGTCCGTGTCGATGCGAACAGATTTGGTGGTCAATTATCAAAAATTTATAGCAGAAATTTTAATTTATGCTGGTAAAGGGTTTAATTTATTAGTTGATCGCGGATGGCTACAGCAGCCTCCGATGGCACCCAATCGAAAGGAACTTGAAAATATGAAATGAGGAGGAAAAGGCTTGTTTCCATGCAAGCCTTTTTTGAGTTTAGTGACATTAAAAGTGGTAATAACCACCTAAAGTCAAGTTACCCAGATTTTTTCCATTCACCAATTCTCTATTATCCTGTAAAATAGAAAAAGGGGGGTTAGGAAATGGACTTAAAAGCAGGTTTATGGCAGCAACAATCTTTGAAATTGGCAATGACGCAGGAATTAACACAAGCGATTGCACTTTTACAATATTCAGCCCAAGAGCTTTCCTCTTTTTTAGAAAACAAGGCGCTTGAAAATCCCCTGCTCCAAGTTGAGAATAACAACATTCAGCCTATTAACCCTTTAATAGACCGCAATCGGCGGAAACATACGAGGAATACGGAAAACGAGTGGATTGAACAAATTGCAGCAAAGTCGTCCTCAATTGAAGAACAATTGCTAAATCAACTTAATCTTCATAAATACTCTAGTATTCAATTAAATATAATTAAACATTTGATTCAGAATCTAGATGTAAACGGATACTTAGCCTCTGAACCAGAGGATATCGCAGATAAATTAGGTGTCCACTTGGAACTGGTTGAAGAGAGCGTAATTGTGATTCAGGCCTTGGAGCCTGCAGGAATCGGGGCCAGGAACCTTCAGGAATGTTTATTAATTCAAGTCGAACGGGAAAACCTTAAAGATGATTTAGCACTAACGATTCTATCGGACTACTTCGTACCGTTTGCTGAAAAGAAATGGAAGAAAATTTCAAAAGAGTTGGAAATTCCCTTGCAAAAGATACAAGAAGTATTTGATACCATACAGAAGCTTAATCCACGGCCAGGTGCACTATTAGAGCAGGAAAATGCATCCTATATTATCCCAGATGTGATCGTTGAAAGAATCGGCGATCAGTTTTCCGTACGATTGTGTGATGACATTATCCCTAAAATTAGCTTTAACAATCACTATTACCAAAAATTTAATGCAAACCAGGATTCACAGGTTGGTCGGTTTTTGCAGGAAAAGGTACAGGATTATCAGTGGATACAGAGGAGTATTGAGCAACGAAAAGAAACCTTAACAAGAGTGGCAGGGAAAATTGTTGAAAAGCAGACGCTTTTTCTTCAAAAAGGGCGTGAATACCTTGTTCCAATGATCATGAAGGAAATCGCAATTGAGCTGGATATTCATGAATCCACTGTAAGCCGAGCAGTAAAGGATAAATACGTTCAGACTCCGGTTGGAACCTTTTCGTTAAAATCTTTTTTTACAAGTACAATTCAAACGGTTTCAAATGAAAATACTTCCTCTAGTCAGGTGAAAAACGCTATAGCTGCCATGATTGAAAAAGAAAACAAACAGAGACCGTTATCCGATCAAGAAATAGTGGAAAAACTAATGAGTACCCAAGGAATCGTGGTTTCAAGGCGAACCATCGCTAAGTATCGAGATCAGTTGGGAATTCATTCTTCATCCAAAAGAAAAAGGTTTGATTGAAAGGAAATAAACTATGCCGCAAACAGTGATTACCTTTTATACTAGAAAACGCTGTCCACTTTGTGAGAAAGCAAAAAAATTAATCCTTGAATTACAGGAAGAATGGAACTTTACTTTAGAGGAATTTGATATTGATGAGAGTGATGAACTAACGGAGCTGTATGGTATTATGATTCCTGTTGTTCATATTAATGGAGAAGAAGTTTCTTTTGGAATAATTAACAAAATCGACATAAGTAACCGTTTGCAAGAAAAAACACAAAACTTTTAAGTTGAAATAGGTTTTCACTCCTGTTAGAATGTAAATTGTTAGCAGGGGTGATTTTTTTTCGGTGATGTGGGACATAATTTGTCTATGGTGGACATTTTATGACCAGTCACATATAATAAAGGAGCAAGATGTTATGCAATCACTCATCGATATTCAGAAAAGATTATTACCTGATCTCCTTCAAGTGCTACATAAACGATATTCTATCCTTAGGCATATTGGTTTTATGCAGCCCGTTGGAAGAAGAAGTCTTGCTAACAATCTTGGCTATACAGAACGAGTCCTTCGCAGTGAAGTTGATTTCCTAAAGGAACAAAATCTTGTTTCCATTAACAATATTGGAATGAATTTGACCCTTGAAGGGAAAAATTTACTGGAAGACTTAGAAGAAATGATACGCGAGTTAATTGGAATTGATGTAATGGAACTGGAGTTGAAGCACCGCCTTAAAATTCGTAAGGTAGTGATTGTTCCAGGTAACAGTGATGAGTCCCTAATGGTGAAGGATGACCTGGGTAAGGCCAGTGCAATTTGCATGAAAAACAACTTAACAGGAAAAAATATTATCGCTGTAACTGGCGGCTCAACCATGGCAGCCGTCGCAAATGTACTTACACCAGAGCTTGGTAAAAAGGATTTACTTTTTGTTCCTGCTCGTGGCGGCATTGGTGAGGATGTTCAAAACCAGGCAAATACGATTAGCTCGATTATGTCAAAGAATACAGGGTCGAAACATCGTGTATTCTATGTTCCAGACCAGGTTAGTAACGAAATTTATGAATCCCTGATTAAAGAGCCAGAAATCCATGAAGTGTTAAATTTAATTAAATCGGCAAGCATGGTTCTTCATGGTATAGGGGACGCTATTACAATGGCTGAAAGAAGAAAGTCAAAACCTGAGGTTAAGCAAAAGCTAGAATCTAATGCTGCAGTCGGTGAAGCATTCGGCTACTATTTTAACGAAAAAGGTGAAATTGTCCATAAGGTATTAACGATTGGACTTCAACTGGAAGACCTAGCACAGATTCCAAATGTGATTGCTGTTGCGGGCGGAGCTTCAAAGGCAAAAGCAATAAAGGCGTATATGAGGAAAGCACCATCTTCAACGATTCTAATCACAGATGAAGGTGCAGCAAGAAAGTTATTAAAAGGTTAATCCCTTTTTAAAATAAAACCTTTTTTCAATACAAGGAGGAAATTACAATGACAGTAAAAGTTGGTATTAATGGATTTGGTCGTATCGGCCGTAACGTATTCCGTGCGGCATTAAATAATTCAGAGATGGAAATCGTAGCAATTAACGATTTAACAGATGCAAATATGCTTGCGCATCTATTAAAATACGATACAGTCCATGGAACTCTTCAACAAGATGTTACCGTTGACGGTCAATACCTAGTTGTTGGCAACCAAAAGGTAAAAGTACTTGCTGAACGCGATCCAGCTCAATTAGGCTGGGGTGAACTTGGCGTTGAAGTAGTGGTTGAATCAACAGGACGTTTCACGAAGCGTGAAGATGCAGCGAAACACCTTGAAGCAGGTGCGAAGAAGGTTATTATTTCAGCTCCAGCATCAAACGAAGATATTACAATTGTTATGGGTGTTAACGAAGATAAGTACGATGCAGCTAACCACCATGTATTATCAAATGCATCTTGTACAACTAACTGTCTAGCTCCTTTTGCGAAGGTTTTAAATGATCAATTCGGAATTAAGCGTGGAATGATGACTACCATTCACTCTTATACAAATGACCAACAAATCCTTGATTTACCACATAAGGACTACCGTCGTGCACGTGCAGCAGCTGAGAACATGATTCCAACTTCAACTGGTGCAGCTAAAGCAGTTTCTTTAGTTCTTCCAGAACTTAAAGGTAAATTAAATGGTATGGCTGTTCGTGTACCAACACCAAACGTTTCAATTGTTGACTTAGTAGCTGAGTTAGAAAAAGATGTAACTGCTGAAGAAGTTAATGCAGCATTAAAAACAGCTTCTGAAGGTCCATTAAAAGGAATTCTACACTATAGCGAACTTCCATTAGTTTCTACTGACTATAATGGCAGCCCTGCTTCATCTTCAATCGATTCATTATCAACAATGGTTCTTGAAGGCAATATGGTTAAAGTATTATCTTGGTATGATAACGAAGTTGGTTATTCAAGCCGTGTTGTTGACCTTATTGGATATATCGCTCAAAAAGGTCTATAGTCCTAAATTTTCATTCATTATTTGGCTGGTATTGGTAATTTTCTCTTCTAACAGCTATAATGATTTATGGTATTTCAAAGGGGAGCGGGGAACATTCCCCCTCTCCTTTTTTCATGTAATTAAAGATTGTGATTCAATAGCTTTTTATTATAGGAGGCTTCTCGCATGAACAAGAAAACATTAAAAGATGTAGATGTTAAAGGAAAACGGGTTTTCTGCCGAGTTGATTTTAACGTACCTATGCAGGATGGAAAAATCACGGACGAAACAAGAATTCGCGCTGCAATACCTACTATCCAATACCTAATCGATCAAGGCGCAAAAGTAATCCTGGCAAGTCATTTTGGACGTCCAAAAGGCAAAGTTGTAGAGGAAATGCGTTTAACTCCAGTCGGGGTAAGACTTTCTGAACTTCTTGGCAAAAACGTACAAAAAGCCGATGAAGCTTACGGTGATTCTGTTAAATCTTTAATAGAAACGATGAATGAAGGCGATGTACTTCTTCTTGAAAACGTTCGTTTTTACCCTGGAGAAGAAAAGAATGATTCTGAACTGGCAAAATCCTTTGCAGAACTTGCTGATGTCTATGTAAATGATGCATTTGGTGCAGCACACAGAGCCCACGCTTCAACAGAAGGTATTGCACACCATCTACCTGCTGTATCCGGTCTTTTAATGGAAAAAGAGCTTGATGTACTAGGAAAAGCATTATCAAATCCGGAGCGTCCGTTTACTGCAATTATTGGCGGTGCAAAGGTGAAGGACAAAATTGGCGTTATTGAAAACCTTTTAGAAAAGGTTGATAACCTAATCATTGGCGGTGGACTTGCGTATACCTTTGTTAAGGCACAGGGACATGAAATCGGTAAATCCCTTCTTGAAGCAGATAAAATTGACTTAGCGAATTCCTTTATTGAAAAAGCAAAAGAAAAAGGTGTTAATTTCTACATACCTGTTGATGCGATTGTTGCTGATGATTTCTCGGCCGACGCGAATACTAAGGAAGTAGCTATTAATGAGATTCCTGCAGATTGGGAAGCTCTCGATATCGGTCCAAAAACAGCTGAAATTTATCGTGATGTTATTCAAAAATCAAAATTAGTGATTTGGAATGGACCTATGGGTGTGTTTGAAATCGATAAATTTGCTGGTGGTACGAAGGCAGTTGCACAAGCACTTGCTGAAGCAGAAGGTACATATTCAGTGATTGGCGGAGGAGACTCTGCAGCAGCAGTTGAGAAATTTGATTTAGCTGAAAAAATGAGTCATATTTCAACAGGCGGCGGTGCTTCACTTGAATTTATGGAAGGCAAAGAGCTTCCTGGAGTAGTAGCATTAAACGATAAATAATTTTTTACTGTAGTAAGGAAGGATGTGCCCGCATGCGTAAACCGATTATTGCAGGTAACTGGAAAATGAATAAAACACTAGCTGAGGCAAAAAGCTTTACGGAAGAAGTAAAAGGACTTGTACCTCAAGCAGACAAAATCGATTCTGTCATTTGTGCCCCGGCTTTATTTTTACAAAATCTTGTAGAAATTACGGAAGGTACAGAAGTGAAAATTGGTGCCCAAAATATGCATTTTGAAGAGAGCGGAGCGTTTACCGGCGAAATCAGCCCAAAACCTCTTTCTGAAATTGGCGTGCAATATGTGATTATTGGTCATTCTGAACGTAGAGAAATGTTCAATGAAACGGATGAGTCTGTAAACTTAAAGACACTTGCAGCCTTTAAATATAACTTAACACCAATTGTTTGCTGTGGTGAGACACTAGAACAGCGTGAAAATGGCGAAACGATGGATTTTGTAGGATCTCAAATTCAAAAAGCGCTGGCTGGTTTAACGGATGACCAAGTGAAACAGACCGTTATTGCCTATGAACCTATTTGGGCAATTGGAACTGGAAAATCATCTACTTCACAAGATGCGAATGATGTTTGTGCACATATTCGTCAAGTAGTTGGCCAACAGTTCAGTGAAGATGTTGCTAATGCCGTTAGAATTCAATATGGTGGAAGTGTGAAACCAGAAAATATTAAAGAATATATGGCACAGCCAGATATCGATGGTGCTCTTGTAGGCGGAGCCAGCCTTGAAGCCCGCTCATTCTTGCAGCTATTGGAGGCAGGAAGCTATGAGTAAGTCTCCCGTTGCCCTCATCATTCTAGATGGATTTGGATGCAGGGATGAACAAAAAGGGAATGCAGTCTTTCATGCAAAAAAACCGAATTTTGATCGGTATTGGAGTAATTTTCCACACTCGCATTTAACGGCTTCAGGCGAGGCAGTAGGGCTTCCTGAGGGACAAATGGGTAACTCAGAAGTGGGCCATTTGAATATCGGTGCCGGCCGTATTGTTTACCAAAGCTTAACACGTGTGAACATTGCCATTCGTGAAGGTGAATTTGAAAAAAATGAAACCATCTGTAGTGCGATGGATCATGTTAAGAAAAACGGAACTAACCTACATCTATTTGGATTACTATCTGATGGCGGTGTACACAGCCATATTAACCATATGTTTGCACTCTTAAAGCTGGCGAAAGAAGAAGGCATAGAGAATGTTTACATTCATGGCTTCCTTGATGGACGTGATGTTGGCCAGAAAACAGCTGCAACATATATACAACAAACTTTGGATAAAATGAACGAGTATGGCGTTGGAGAATTCGCAACCATTTCTGGACGCTATTATTCAATGGACCGTGACAACCGCTGGGAGCGTGTTGAAAAGTCATACTGTTCCATGGTTTATGGCGATGGGCCTGCTTATACAAATCCATTAGAGGTAGTAGAGGATTCCTACCAGCATGGAATTTTTGATGAATTCGTTATTCCTTCCGTAATCACAAAGGAAGACGGTAAGCCTGTTGCAACCATTCAGGACAATGATGCAGTCATTTTCTATAATTTCCGTCCTGACCGAGCGATTCAAATTTCTAACGTATTTACAAATGAAGATTTCCGACCATTCGATCGTGGAGAAAAACATCCTAGAGATTTATTCTTCGTATGCTTAACACACTTCAGTGAATCAGTGAATGGTTATGTTGCGTTTAAACCTTCTAACTTGGATAACACATTAGGAGAAGTATTAGCTCAAAATGGATTGAAGCAATTAAGAATTGCCGAGACCGAAAAATATCCCCATGTTACTTTCTTTATGAGCGGCGGCCGTGAGGATAAGTTCCCAGGCGAGGAGCGGATTTTAATTAACTCGCCAAAGGTTGCGACTTATGACCTTCAGCCTGAAATGAGCGCCTATGAAGTAACAGATGCACTCATTAAGGAAATACAGGCAGATAAGTTTGACGCCATTCTTTTAAACTTTGCAAACCCAGATATGGTTGGACATTCTGGAATGCTTGAACCAACTGTTAAGGCAATTGAAACGGTTGATGAATGCTTAGGAAAAATTGTTGATCTAATTCTTGAAAAAGGTGGTACAGCTATCATTACAGCTGACCATGGTAATGCAGATGAAGTAATCACGCTTGAAGGTGATCCGATGACTGCTCATACAACCAATCCTGTGCCTGTAATTGTTACTAGGAATGGTGTAGAGCTGCGTGACGGTGGTATCTTAGGAGATTTAGCTCCTACGATTCTGGATCTTTTGGGAGTACAGCAGCCAGCTGAAATGACAGGAAAATCATTAGTTAAATAATTTTCATATTAAAAGGAGAGAAATTAAATGCCATTTATTGTAGACGTATATGCACGTGAAGTATTAGATTCCCGCGGTAACCCAACAGTAGAAGTTGAAGTTTTTACAGAATCAGGAGCTTTTGGCCGTGCGTTAGTACCAAGCGGTGCTTCAACAGGTGAATATGAAGCAGTAGAACTTCGCGATGGCGATTCAGAACGTTACCTTGGTAAAGGTGTATTAAAAGCAGTAGAAAATGTTAATGAAATTATTGCTCCACATCTTGTTGGTGAAGAATTTAGTGTTTTAGATCAAGTTTCTGTTGACCATGCTTTAATCGAACTTGATGGAACAGAAAATAAAGGTAAATTAGGTGCCAACGCAATCCTTGGTGTTTCTATGGCCGTTGCTCATGCTGCAGCTAACTACTTAGATGTTCCTTTATATCAATACCTTGGCGGATTCAATGCAAAGCAGCTTCCTGTTCCAATGATGAACATTGTAAACGGCGGCGAGCATGCTGATAACAACGTTGATATTCAAGAATTCATGGTAATGCCTGTAGGAGCTCCAAACTTCAGAGAAGCCCTTCGTATGGGTGCTGAAATTTTCCACAGCTTAAAATCAGTTCTTAAAGAAAAAGGACTTAACACAGCAGTTGGAGATGAAGGCGGATTTGCTCCAAACCTAGGATCAAACGAAGAAGCACTTCAAACGATTGTTCAAGCAATCGAAAAAGCTGGCTACAAGCCTGGTGAAGAAGTATTCTTAGCAATGGATGCTGCGTCTTCTGAGTTTTATAACAAAGAAGATGGGAAATACCACCTTGCTGGTGAAGGCGTTGTGAAGACTTCTGCTGAAATGGTTGATTGGTATGAAGAGCTTTCTAATAAATATCCAATTATCTCTATTGAAGATGGTTTAGATGAAAACGATTGGGAAGGTCACAAGCTTTTAACTGAGCGTATTGGAAACAGAGTTCAATTAGTTGGTGATGATTTATTTGTTACTAATACTAAGAAGCTTTCTGAAGGTATCACAAATGGTATCGGTAACTCAATCCTAATCAAAGTAAACCAAATTGGTACATTAACTGAAACATTTGATGCAATTGAAATGGCGAAGCGTGCTGGCTATACTGCTGTTATCTCCCACCGTTCTGGTGAAACAGAAGATAATACAATCGCTGACATCGCGGTTGCAACAAACGCTGGTCAAATCAAAACAGGTGCACCTTCACGTACAGACCGTGTAGCGAAATACAACCAATTGCTTCGTATTGAAGATCAATTGGGTGAAACAGCACAATACAACGGATTAAAATCTTTCTATAACCTAAGAAAATAATTCGATATACGAAGGCACTCATTGACGAATGAGTGTCTTTCTTTTTCTGGAGTGACCGAAACGTAAAAAGTAGAGAATTCACGGTCACTCAAGCGTGACTTTAGTTTGGAGTGTCTCATCCATCCGTTGGTAAACTCCTAAAAGCTGCCACAAATACTAGTATTGTTAAAAGGGCAATAATATGGTAAATTAAAAATACTGTGAAATGTACGAAATAACAGGAGGTGGCTTACATGCATGCATTGGTTGTTACATTATTAGTAATCGTGAGTATTGGACTTATTTTAGTTGTTTTATTGCAATCAGGTAAAAGTGCTGGACTATCTGGTGCCATTTCAGGTGGAGCTGAAACATTATTTGGTAAGCAAAAAGCACGAGGACTTGATTTAATTTTACATCGTATTACCATCGTTTTAGCAGTTCTTTTCATTATCCTTGCGGTATTGGTTGCATACTTCGAAGTTTAATAAAGAATGCTCAAAAAACCTGGCTCTAATGTCAGGTTTTTTTTATGCACAAAAATCGAAGGCTTATTTCTGGAATGTTACCCAATTCTTTGCTTAAACTAAGATAATGGATTTTATAGAACTGAAGGAGTTTTAACTATGAAAATTGCTGTACCGAAGCCCTTTACCTTTAGAGGAGGAAAACGAGCGGTCCTTTTACTTCACGGATTCACAGGAAATTCGGCTGACGTCCGGATGTTGGGACGCTTTTTAGAAAAAAGGGGATATACCTGTCATGCACCGCACTATAAGGGACATGGTGTTCCACCAGAGGAACTAGTTCACACTGGCCCTGAAGATTGGTGGCAGGATGTCATAAATGGCTATAATTTTTTAAAAAATCAAGGGCACGAAGAAATTGCAGTCGGAGGACTTTCGCTTGGCGGCGTATTTTCCTTGAAATTGGGTTACACTGTACCTATAAAAGGTGTATTTCCAATGTGTGCACCCATGTATATAAAAAGTGAAGAAGTGATGTATCACGGAATTCTTGAGTATGCACGCGATTATAAGAAACGAGAAGGAAAAAGCGAAGAACAAATTGAACTAGAAATGAATGAGTTTGCGAAAACACCGATGAAAACCTTAAAGGCTCTGCAGGACTTAATTTCAGATGTTCGCAATCATGTGGATATGATTTATGCTCCATCATTTGTTGTTCAAGCACGTCATGACAAAATGATAAACACAGATAGTGCAAACATCATTTACAATGAAGTGGAATCCGTCATGAAAGAAATCAAATGGTACGAAGATTCAGGACATGTGATTACGCTAGATAAAGAACGTGATCAGCTACATGAAGATGTTTACGACTTTTTAGAAAAATTAGATTGGAAGAATTAATCCTATTGAGGAGGGATTTTATTGGAAGATAATATTCAACTGCACGTTGACAAGCTATTACAATATATGAGGGACGAGGCTTACAAGCCTTTGACTGTTCAAGAGCTAGAAGAGGCTTTTGGTATTTCAGATTCTAGCGACTTTAAGGAATTTGTAAAAGCACTTGTTCAAATGGAAGAAAAGGGACTAGTCGTCCGTACTCGCAGCAACCGTTATGGCTTGCCGCAAAAAATGAACTTAATCCGCGGGAAACTAACAGGTCACGCTAAAGGATTTGCCTTTGTGATTCCCGATGAGCCTGGGATGGATGATATTTTCATTCCGCCAAATGAAACGAATACCGCGATGCACGGAGATACCGTTCTTGCCCGTATTTCATCAGAAAGCTCGGGACAGCGCAGAGAAGGCAGCGTCATTCGCATTCTTGAACGAGGGGTTCAGCAAATTGTAGGTACCTATGTAGAAAGCAAAAGCTTTGGTTTTGTTATTCCTGATGATAAAAAGTTTGCTAGTGATATTTTTATCCCCAAATCAGCATCTAAGGGTGCGGTCGAAGGTCATAAAGTTGTCGTTAAATTAATCACCTATCCTGAAGGCAGGAAAAGTGCTGAGGGTGAAGTCATTACGGTCCTTGGCCATAAAAATGACCCAGGTGTGGATATTCTATCTGTTATTCATAAACATGGTCTGCCGATGGCATTCCCTGATGAAGTATTAAAGCAGGCAAATGATACTCCAGATACGATTGATGAAAGCGAACTGGCCAACCGCCGCGATTTACGGAATGAAACCATTGTCACAATCGATGGTGCTGACGCAAAGGATCTTGATGATGCTGTTACCGTGACAAAGCTTGAAAATGGCAACTATAAACTTGGGGTACATATCGCAGATGTGAGCTATTATGTGAAAGAAGGAACGCCCATTGATCTTGAGGCGGAAGAACGGGCAACGAGTGTTTACTTAGTAGACAGGGTTATTCCGATGATTCCACATCGTTTATCAAATGGTATTTGTTCACTCAATCCAAAGGTAGATCGTTTAGTACTGTCATGTAATATGGAAATCAACGACGAAGGTCAAGTTGTTAATCATGAAATTTTTCAGAGCGTGATTAAAACAACTGAGAGAATGACTTATTTTGATGTAAATAGGATTTTAGTTGATAAAGATGAAGAAACACGGAGTCGATACGAGTCTCTTGTTCCGATGTTTGAACAAATGGAAGTGCTGGCACAAATCTTGCGCGAAAAGAGAATGAAGCGGGGAGCCATTGATTTTGATTTTAAGGAATCAAAGGTATTGGTTGATGAAGAAAGTAAACCGATAGATGTAGTGCTTCGTGAACGTTCAGTAGCAGAAAAATTAATCGAAGAGTTTATGCTGGCTGCAAACGAAACCGTTGCAGAGCATTTCCACTGGATGGAAGTACCGTTTATTTACCGTATTCACGAGGATCCAAAAGAAGATAAGCTAAGAAGATTTTTTGAGTTTATCACTAATTTTGGATATATTGTCAAAGGAACGGCCAATGATGTTCATCCTAGGGCTCTTCAAGAAATTATTGAAGAAGTTCAAGGCAAGCCTGAAGAGATGGTCATTTCAACGGTTATGCTTCGTTCTATGCAACAGGCTAAATACGATCCAGAAAGTCTAGGGCACTTTGGATTATCGACTGAGTTTTATACTCATTTCACATCACCAATTCGTCGATATCCTGATACCATCGTTCACCGCTTAATCCGGACGTATCTTATTGAAGGAAAACTTGATGAGACAACAAGGGAAAAGTGGAATGTCAGATTGCCTGAAATTGCTCAGCATTCATCTAAGATGGAGCGTCGCGCGGTTGACGCAGAACGTGAAACGGATGAACTTAAAAAAGCTGAATACATGGAGGACAAGATTGGTGAAGAGTATGACGGTATTATAAGCTCAGTGACCAATTTTGGAATGTTTGTCGAGCTTCCAAATACGATTGAAGGCCTCGTTCATGTCAGCTACCTGACAGATGATTACTATCGTTTTGATGAGCGCCATTTTGCGATGATCGGCGAGCGGACAGGTAATGTATTCCGAATTGGCGATGAAATTACCGTTAGAGTAGTAAAAGTAAATAAAGACGAACGTTCGATTGATTTTGAAGTCGTTGGCATGAAAGGAACTCGCCGCGAGCGGCCTGAGAATACGAGAGTATTTAAAACAGGCAGTGACACGAAAAAGCCGCGCCGCAATACAACAGAAGGTCGTGGTGGTCAAAAGTCTGAAGGAACTGCCCAAGGCTCAGGTACGAGAAAGAAAAAGAAGTTTTACGATAATGTACCGAAAAATAAAAGCACTAAGCGGAAAAATAAGAAAAGATAATTTTGGAGAGGGTCTCGTGCGAGGCTCTCTTTCAATTGTTATGAATACGGTTTTCTGCTAAAATTAACCCATAACGAGGTGAGAGACATGCCAAAAGGTATAGGGAAAGTGGTTGCGCAAAATAAAAAGGCATACCATGATTACTTTATTGAAGAAACATACGAAGCTGGAATTGTCCTTCAAGGAACAGAAATCAAGTCCATTCGTGCTGGGAAAGTGAACTTAAAGGATTCTTATGCTAGAATTCATAACGGTGAAATGCATTTATTAAACATGCACGTAAGTCCATATGAGCAAGGGAATCGCTTTAATCATGATCCTTTGAGACAAAGAAAGCTTTTGCTCCATAAGCGGGAAATTAACAAGCTTTTTGGAGAAACAAGAGAAGCAGGATTTGCGCTTATACCATTAAAGATTTATTTGAAAAATGGATTTGCCAAAGTTTTGTTAGGATTAGCAAAAGGTAAAAAGAATTATGACAAACGTGAAGTCTTAAAGCAAAAAGAGGCAAAACGCGATATCGAGCGTGCTTTCCGAGATCGTCAAAAGATGTAATTACAAATACTTACAATTGAAAAATGCTCGAAGTGTGTTATAATAAGTTTGTCGCTGAGATATGCGATGAGAAACTTTTGCTCAAACTATTGTTGAGCATCCTACGCTTGCTAAAATCTTTAACTAGATTTCAGCACATTTTATAATGGGGGCGCTAAGGATTCGACAGGGGTAGTTCGAGCTTAGGTTGCGAGTCGAGGGGATCGGCCTCGTTAAAACGTCAACGCCTATAACTGGCAAAACTAACAACAACCTAGCTTTCGCAGCTTAATACTGCATAGCTGTTCGCCCCTCCATCGCCTATGTGGTAGGGTAGCGGACTCACTCTAAGTAGGCTACGCCGGAGTCCACCGTCTGAGGGCGAAGGAAGAGAACAACCAGACTAGCTGACCGGCCGCCTGTCGGCAGGCAAAATGATCAGCGAAGCGCCAATATGTCGACTACACTCGTAGAAGCTTAAGTGCCGTTATCTTTGGACGCGGGTTCGATTAGTAATTAGTCGCCTTATGTGGTAACACATAAGTGAAAATTCGGCTTTATCGGTGAAACCTAAGTCGCTAAAATGGCGATAAGGCAATGCCGAGCGGTATGTGGAGTAATCCAACAGCCGTGTATCGACTTATAGGCTGCCATTTCAGAATGGTAGTACTAGGATGCGAAATCCTTACCTTTAGGTAAAAATTATATTTCGCATAAGACGCCGAGGGACCTGTAAACTACGCAGGTTCAAGATATAGTCAGTGCCATGACGAAAGCATGGAAACGCACGTCCCGCCGTCTCCACCATACATAAGGTGGATTACAAGGCTAGCAGAAATGCTAGCCTTTTTTATATACTAAAAAAGCTTTGTTCAAAAGCTAGTTTCTTCTCTAGTGATTTCAAATTGTACTTTCCGTTTCGAGGAGTAACCTCCTCATACTTCTTAAGAATCCATTGAGCTCGGTTTCTTTTTTTATCTACTCTTAGATAAGGTGAGGTGTATCTTAGTAAGGAAATAACAGCTTCTTTATTCTTTATATTTAATGTATATGAATCCTTATGTTTATCAGGATTGTAATTCTTTTTATTATTGATTGTTCCTCCTGATAGGGACTGAATGTAAATTAATAGTTCTTTATCTGTTGAAGCAATGGATATGCAAGGACGTCGATGTTCGCGTTCATGCATTCTAGTTAATGAAATGGATCCCTCCCCATCAATAATTCCAGCAATATATGCAGCTTCCCAACATTCCATTTGAATCACTCCTCATAAAATCCCTATCCACATTAAAGTAGAACGTATGTTCTTTATTTATTATAGTATTTAATGTAAAATTTTTCAAATATTAACAAAAAAGCTATCCTTCATTTATAAATGAAAGGATAGCTTTTTTTAATTTAATGCTGCATATTGTTGTTCATATTGTTATTTGGCATTTGCCCCATCGTTTGTCCCATAGGTTGACCCTGTGCAGTTGCGAATGCATTTCTGTACTGATTCATGTCTGTCTCTGCAAGCTGCGGAACTTGGTAGTAGTGATGTTTATTTTGATAAATAGAGAGTTCATATCCCATTTCAATGCAATTTGGAATGGAATCAGCCAGCACACGGCGGACAACTGGATTTGTTGTTTCTAGTGCTGCCATCGTTTTCATCGAAGCGCCTGATTTGCATGAAGCCAGCATGCAGCTTGAAATGTATTCATCATTAATTTCTGATACGGATTGCCAAGGTTTCTTTGGCTGAGTTGGCTTCATCCCATAGATGAAGTCATTCCCTTGGTTCATCATATATTTTGAAGTAGGATGGGAAGGATTTTGTCCGGTTTTCAAACATTCCACAGTGATGTTGTATTCATCCTGCATAAATTGATATTGGCGATCAAGTATATCCAGTAATTCTGGATCCTTTACATGTTGGCGTAATAACATGTATGAATTCAATGTGCCAATAGCTGCTCCTAAAACCTCATTTAAGTCAATAACCTCATGGCCTCCATGATTCAGTTGT
Organism: Bacillus sp. 7884-1; assembly: GCF_002272245.1. GTDB lineage: Bacteria > Bacillota > Bacilli > Bacillales > Cytobacillaceae > Neobacillus. Next base: position 17,318 of record NZ_NPDD01000015.1, read on the forward strand.
GGAGGGACATTACCCGTATGCATATTTTGGTGCATTTGTCCTTGTTGTCCTTGCTGGTTTTGCATCATATTCTTTTCCTCCTAAGTGATTGATATTTGCCATAGTTATTATGTATCAATTGACCGGAGTTATTCACATTAACATTTTGTTCAAAAGATTGTAACATAAAGGTTTTAGAAATAGGATTCAATGTCAATAATGACAGGTAATGAGTATTAGGAGGTACAGCAGTGCAAGAAGAATTAAAGATTTTTTATCAAATATTTACAAACACCAAAGACGCAATCGAAAAATTTATGAATATGCTCGACCCGGTCATTCAAAATGCTACCGATGAACATGAGAGACTTTATTACCACCATATTTATGAAGAAGAAGAACAGCGGCTTTCCCGTTTAGTTGTCCTGATTCCGCTTATTAGTAAATTTCAACAAGTGAAGGATGAGAAAGAGTTTTCTCCAACCAACAATGAATTTAACCGACTTTTACAGGAACTTAATCTTGAAAAATTCGGATTACATAATTTCGTCGAACACTTAGATTTGGCTCTATTTCGCTTTACAGATGAAGAGCGAAGCAGCTTGTTAAATAGCTTAAGGGAAGTTTCGTATAAGGATTATCAGCAGGTAAAACAAATATTAATTGAAATTAACAGTCGATTTGATAGCAATTATGTAGACCCACATGCCCATCATGATGAGGATCATGACCATTTAGATCGATCAGGAACTGCAACAGTGGTTAGTCATGCTCCCCAAACTAAACAGAGAAGGGGCTTTACGGTGGGAAGCTTAATCTAAGGAAAAGAGAGGATAAATCAATGAATAAAATACAATTATATCCGGATTCACCATTATCAAACCAAGAATTTACTCAGTTGGATCAAACCGTTATTGATGCAGCCAGAAGGCAATTGGTCGGGCGCCGCTTTATTGAACTGTACGGTCCGCTCGGAAGAGGCGTACAAAGTATCTTTAATGATATTTTTGCAGAAAATCTAGAAGCGAAAATGGATTTTCAGGGGTCCTTCGATACAGATATCGAGACTAGTAAAAGGGTGAACTATACTATTCCTTTACTTTATAAAGACTTCGTATTATATTGGCGTGACATAGATCAGGCAAAGGTATTAGATATCCCAATAGATTTTTCAGCAGCAGCCAATGCTGCCCGTGATGTAGCGATACTAGAAGACCAAATGATTTTCCATGGGACTAAGGAATTTGATATTCCTGGATTAATGAATGTGCCTGGCCGTTTAACACACTTAATTGGCGAATGGTTTGAATCTGGAAATGCCTTTCAGGATATTGTCGATGCAAGGAATAAGCTGCTTGAGATGAATCACAATGGACCATTTGCACTTGTACTATCACCACAATTATATTCACTTATCCATCGTGTCCACCGTGATACAAATGTATTAGAAATTGAACATATTCGTGAATTGGTTACCGATGGGGTGTTCCAATCTCCTGTATTAAAAGGAAAATCAGGAGTATTGGTTAATACAGGGAAAAATAATTTAGATTTGGCGATTTCAGAGGACTTTGATACAGCTTACCTGGGTGTAGAAGGGATGAACCATCCATTCCGTGTATATGAAACTGTGGTTTTGCGAATTAAGCGACCTTCAGCCATTTGTACATTGGAAGCAATGGGTGACTAATGAATATTCGTGTATTCACAGTTGGCTCCCTCATTCCGGGAAGACTAATTGTAAAATCAATTGTGACACCTATTGTGACTGAAAAACCTAAACCAGTTGAGATTATTGTTGAGCAAAATGGCAGCAGATATGATATTCACCCTGTAAAAGGAAAACTACTGGACGCAGCCTTGAATCAAGGAAAGCCGATTCAGTATAAATGCCGGAAAGGGACCTGTGGGCAGTGTACAGTAAAAGTATTACAAGGGCATGGTTTATCTCAACCAAACGATAAAGAGTATACAAAGCTAAAGAATGAAGTAGAAAACGGATATCGGTTGGCCTGCCAGGCAGAAATCCTTTAAATTAGGTTATTGAAAAAGAGGAGTTCGCGGGATTAATTGGTATTCCCGCGGAATTATCTCAAATCCGCGCGGGATAAATCAAAAATCAAATAAAAAACGAGGTCCTTTTTAAGGAACCTCGTTTTTATTATGCAAATTTAATGATCTTTTCTTCTACTGGGAAGGGAAGAGAGATATTGTGATTTATTAATTCTTTAACACTAATATCCTGAACGATTTTCAGTGCTTCCTTCTTAAAAGTTTGAGTAACAAACCCGGCATTTACTTCACATAGCTTTTGTAAATATTGCAGTGTATCACGTACCATCATTTGCTTAATATACGTATTATTTAGTTGACAAATTAACTTATGTTGTAAACCTTTAATAACAGCAATTTGATCGACATGTGCAATAATGTTTTGCCCTTCTTCGTCAACAAAACCGATAGAAACATATTGTCCTTTAGAGATATCAACATTCGTAAACACTGGGTTAAGATAGTTTTCACCAGAAGTTAAACGGATAGAATCAGCTTCAGCTGCACCACCGATTTTTCGTTGATTCGCAATAACAGTATGAATATCCTTTAACCCATATAGCATGTTAAACATGTTGATAATCCCCCTCTTCCGAATATGTTTATAGAATCATCTTACCGATAATGAGAATCATTGTCAATGTAATTTATTGTCTAATTATGACGACATTTGAAATCTAATTTATGGAAATTCAAATTGATAGTGAAAGTGTGTAGTTAAACATCGGATGCTCGCGAAAATTAAAAAGGCGACGGATCTCTATTGAGATTCGCCGCCTTTCTTAAGCTTGTTTGAAATTCTTAAGTAACTGCTTATTTTTTTCCAACCCTATAATTTGAACATTAATTGATATATTCGCTTCTTTTAATCTGATATGCAACGTATCGTTAGGCCTAAATCGTTGATATTCTTCCTCAATCACAACGCCGTTCATTTCAATATCACAGTTTGATTTATTGAAGAGGAGTAAGGCATAATCAGTCAGCGGTACGAAGTTGATTAGATCTGTTTCGTTGAATTCTTCAGAAAGCTTAAACAGCTGGCACAAGGAAAATTCACCTTTAAATGCTTTTAATTTTTCAAATTGTTGACTAGTGATTTCCCCGGTTTCTTTATCTTTAATTTCAATAACTATTTGTCCGAAAAAGCCGCGATTTCCTTTTCTCGTTCCAGTCGAGAAGGTAAAGGCTGGGGCAACAGTCTGAGCGCTATTTTCACGCTTCTTTAATTTTTTTCTTTTTTTAGAATAGAAGTAGAAAGAAGTAACCAATAAAAGAGCCACTAACACAATTAGGACAGCGTAAGTCCAAGGGGAAAACTTAGATTCTTCATTCGAACTTACTTTTGCTGCTGCAGGTGCAGCAGCTGCCTTTTGAACCGAAATCTGCTGGACTGGCGTTTCCCGGAAGAAGCTACTGCCTTCGGCCTTTACCATTACTTCATAGACTTCTGAATTACCAAGAATAAATTGCCCCGTATATCCTTGCTTGTCTGCTTCTAAAGGAAATTCCTTTGTTTGCCCTGTTCCTAAATCCTTTACGAAAAGAGTAGCTTTCATTGTTTTATAGAGATCTGCATTTGCAATTTGTTTTCCGTTATCCTTAAAGAACGCTTCTATCTTGACGGTATCCCCAGCCTTATAGTTTTTATCACCAAGAGGGGAGAGCATGAGCTGTAAATCATAGTTAAATACGAAATTGATATCAATTTTATCTTCAGGAACACCTTTTACCTTTAAGGTCCAATCACCTGGAACTGGATTCAGCATTTTTAGCATAGAATAGGACTTTGATTTTGTAAGAACGATGTTATCTGATGGTATGAGTTGTTCAATACCTGAGGGGTCGATTAACTTCACTTCCACTGGCTGGCTCGAGACGAGTGATAGATTTGCTTCAAGTACGTTAGTTTTTGGAATATTGATCGTGATATCCTGGAACTCACCTTTCCCCACAAGCTCATCAACAGGAACCACTTTTAATTTTAAATGATTGGCAAAAATCTCACTAAGGATTCCTGGCAAGTCGTCCGCCGAGCTTGTTTCAAAAAATTTACCGTTCGTTGTGCTCGCAATGTTTTGAAGAACATCTTTATTCAGTGTGCCATCCGCGTTTAGTCCAATAACATAGATAGGAAAACCCTTGGCTTTCGCCTCAGCGACTGCAACTTTAAGACCTTCTGAGGCTTGCTCGAGTGTTTTCCCCTGTGCTTCAGCTACATCATTGTTTCCATCCGCTAGTAAAACAATGAGTGGCAGATAATCTTTTTCATGGCTGACATCTAAAGCCTTAATAGCTTCTTTCAATCCAATGGAAATGTCGGTATTTGGAAATTGTCCAAGTGAGTCAATGAAACCTTTAAGATCAAGTTTATCTTTCTCAGTCTGAAGCTTAACTAGATCCTTTTTAGCAACTACTTCACCTGCATAAGCAATGGCGCCGATTTTATCCCCTCTAAGCGAAGACATATCAATAAACATCTTCATCGCTTCGTTACTGATTTTGTTCGGGTCACTCGTCAGCATTGATTTACTTACATCTTTAACGAGAACCCCTTCAATCCGAGAAGAGGTGATGGCTGAATCTTCCGCCTGTACATGTAAATAATTCGTCAGCGAGAATAAATAAATGAACAAGACTAAAATACCTATTATTTTTTTCGACACTTGGGTTACACCTCCATTGTAATAAACTATTAAAAAGAACGTTGTGTTCTTTATATAAAACCATTTTATCATCAAACCATCATATTTCTAAAGAAATAATGAAAAAATTGAAAATAAAATTATTATGATAGTTCCCAAGTCATCGGACATTCGCTAGACAAAAAGGAACTGGCGGTTTTGCCCGGTTATTCATAACAACAATAGAAATCTAAAACTTCTTTTCAATTTCTCCAACACTCCTAATAATTGTTTTTAACTTTAATGAGAGAGCATTGAATAATGCTTCCTATACCTATCCCTAATTTTTCAGCTGATCCAGCTGGAAGCTCTAAGGTAGAGTAAGCCTTTTTAACTGGTTTTGTCATTTTCCAAGGCTTTAAACGATGGTGTACCCCAACAACTTTATTTTGTTCGTTAAGAAGAACGATATCTAATGGAAACTTCATAAAGAACATATGAACCGCATTACAGGGTACAATCAGTAGTCCTTCATCCTTAATAGGATCCTTTCGAAACATTAATCCCTTAAACCTTTTTAAAAAGGAATCAGCCATTTCAATTTGATAAGGGATGTTAACAATCTTTCCTTCCATATAAAAACTCCTTCCGTTTTTTAGATGGTACATGTTCATTATATTAAACAAAAAATTCTTTTTAAAGAACAGGAAACTAAGAAAAAACTAGAATAATTGAGAAAAGGATAGAATAACCCCTAAAAATCCGCTAAAACGAACAAAAATGACCGTTTTCAAATCTTCTAGTTCGTTATATATTTATTATAAGTTCTAAATATAGAACAAAATAAAAAACTAAAAAATAGTAGGAGGAAACAAAATGTTACAAAAAATGAAGAATTTAGTGTTTCAAGAAGAAGGACAAGCCCTAACTGAGTATGGGTTAATCATTGGACTAATTGCAGTGGTTTGTATTGTAGGTGTTACCTTACTAGGAGACCAGTTAGAGGCGTTATTTACTAAGTTAACTACTGCGTTAAAAGGTCCATCTGGAGTGACTGAATAGGATAAACTTAGAATCGGCCCTGCTTTTCAGGCATGAAAAGCGGGGCTATATTATAAAAGAAAAGGGGGGAACAATACCATGGAAAATATCATCCTTGTAGTTGTTCTTTTTATTTGTCTTTTTACAGATATTAAGTCACGAAAGATACTAAATGTTGTTACTTTGCCAACAATCATCTTTGGAATACTTTATAACTTAGTGGACGCCGGTTTAGAAGGGTTACTATTTAGTGGAAAAGGATTTCTAGTTGGTCTCGGACTTTTATTAATCCCCTATCTATTAGGTGGTATGGGAGCAGGGGATGTAAAACTAATGACTGCCATTGGGGCACTTATGGGAACTAGCTTCGTATTTTATTCATTTATTTACACGGCATTAATTGGTGGTTTCATAGCAATTTTGTTAATTATCATGAGAAAAGGATTTATGAACTCAGTTAAATCATTCTTTTTTTGCCATGTATTTTTAAGAAGTAATCTTGGATCATTGATCATAACCAAGGATAAAAGCAGTAGTATCTCTTTCCCTTATGGAGTTGCAATAGTGCTCGGAACACTTTGTACATTAGTCTGGGGAGGATTTTAATGAAATCGGAAAAAGGTCAAGCACTTGTAGAATTTGCTCTATCTGTTACAGCACTTGTATTTCTTTTGTTTGGAATCATAGATTTTGGAAGAGTTTTTTTTGTCTATTTAACAATGGATAATGCAGGTCGGGAGACGGCAAGGGCAGTTAGTGTTGGAAAGCTCAAAACAGATACCGAGATACAAACTTACGCAGTCAACAGTTTTAATTACAATACAGGTCCTCTAAACATTAGTCCCTTAACAGCAGGTGATGTGATCCCGGGTGGACCGCGTTCATCAGGTCAAGAATTTCAACTTGAAATTCGTTATAATGTAACGTTTTTAACTCCTTTGATCGGACAAATTTGGGGAGATGATCGTCCCATTAAGAATACCACGACAATGAGGGTGGAGTAGATGAAAAAAATTTTAAAATTGCTAAGGTTACATGATGAAAATGGTGCAGTAATGGTGATTGTCGCAGCTGCTATGTTAGGACTCATTGGTTTCACAGCTTTAGCTGTGGATGGCGGGAGAATCTACTCAGAGAAAAGTAAGCTGCAAAAGGCTGTTGATTCTGCAGTACTCGCTGGAGCACAGGGGCTACTGACTAATGAGAGTTCTGCTCGTGAGATCGCAAGTGATATTTTCTATGAAGAATATGGTTATGATGACAGTATTGTTTTTAATTTAACAGTTGAACAAGGTAAGTCTATCAAAGGAGAAGCTGTAAGTATTCCAGTTTCAATGACATTTGCTAAAGCAATAGGAACAGATGTAGCTCATATAAATGCTTCTGCAAAAGCAATTATTGCACCTTTAAAAAGTGCGAATGGTGTCGCTCCAATCGCTATAGAACAGAGTCAGATTCCCAACGCTACCCAATTGAATTGCAATAATCCTGGAAATAACCATGGCAACTGTGGGTACATTCGATTGGGAGATGACAGTGGAGCGAGTGACCTAGCAGATTCAATTATTAATGGAGGAAGCTATTTAGTTGATGAACCAGTGGATACTGAACCTGGAGGAATGAGTGGACCTGTTAAGGACGCTATTCAAACCTTGATAGATAATGACGCTGATAAACTACTTTGCCAGAGTGCAGCAACTGCGGATAACTCATGCGACCGGGTTATTACGGTAGTAGTTATTGATACTTGGGAGGGTTGTACAGGTCAATGTGAACGTAACGTTGTCGGGTTAGCATCTTATTGGATTAAGGAGATTAAGGGAAATGCAATTATCGGCGAATTTATAAAGATGGTCTCTCCAGGAGAAATTGGTAGTGGTTCAGGTATTGGAATTGGGGAATATAACCTATTTGGTGTAAAGCTTGATGAATGAGAGAAGTCGTCATGGATGTAGGAGGACATTATGAATACAAAAAAGATATGGATCATTTCATTAATGTTAGGATTAACTGTTGCAGGTTTTGTGTATCTATCTATTTATGCTAAAGATCGTGCTTCTACCCCTGCAAGTGGGCAGACAAGTGAAGAACAGGCAAAAAAAGTAGAAGAGCAAAAGGAAAACGAAAAGCAGGCTGAAAAAGAACAAGCCCTTTTAAGAGAATTCGTCAATCCGATTGTAGATGTTAGTACAGGGAAAAGGGCGATTTCGATAAAGGTATTAAATCTTGAGCAGGGTGCTTCGGGGTATATTACTCCAAATTCAATGGTTGATGTTATTGCCTATGAAACAACTAAAGACGATGCCACGAAAAAGGAGTTTAAATCGGCGGTTCTATTGCTTGAAAATGTAAAGGTTCTGACCTCAGGTAAATCATCAGACAACAAGGAAGCGGCACTTCTTTATGAAACGGTAACTCTTGAAGTCACACCTGAACAAGGAGTTGTGCTTAGTTTAGCATCCAGAGACAAAGATGCATTCTATTTAATGCTTCGAAATTCAGAGGATACGGAAACTGGAAAAGCTGGGCTTAAGCAAACAAGAGAAGTAATCAAAGAGGAGGGTACTGAAGAGTAATGAACATAAATTGGGTTTATTTTTCCGATACGAATACTCCTCCTGGAGATGTTAAAACATTACTAGAAAAACATGAATTTCAATTAACAACAACAAACGAGATTAACAGACTTCACAGCCTCTCAATCGACAATAACCAGTCTGTTCTATTTCTAAAGGCACATACATTGTATAACGTTTATGAACTCTGTCAGGAAATCTCTGTACTTTATCCACATGTTTATATCATTTTAATAGTCCCAGATAATATGGAGAATCTAAGGAAAGCAATGCTAATGGGGGCATCGGATACTCTACGTGCTTCCTATGAACTTGAAGAGCTTTCTGAGACGATTAATCATGCGAAAAAATTTATGCAGCATCGTGCTAGTAAGGACACTGGTTTAAGTAATTTTGCAAAAGAGAAAAGTAGGGTTATTGCGGTTACAAGTCCAAAGGGCGGTATAGGTCGAACCGTTTTAACCGTTAACCTCGCTGCTGCGCTAGCAAGAATGGGCAAAAAAGTCGCAATTATCGATGCCAACCTCCAGTTTGGTGAAGTGGCGATGTACTGTAATATCAAACCAAAAAGAACGATATATGAATGGGTAAAGGAAGGCTATGGGCGCCCTAATTACACCATTGACCAATACATGTCCGTTAGTGAGTCTAATGTATCTATACTTGCCGCTCCTCAGCGACCTGAGTTCTTTGAGGGGATTACAGATGAGCATATAAAGACTGCAATTGAAGAAGCGAAGAAAGCATTTGATATAGTCTTAGTCGATATGCCTATATATCTATCAGAAATTCATTTACGCTCTCTTAGTTTAGCAGATGAAATCTTACTGCTCACTATAAACGAAATCTCCGTTTTAAGATTAAGTCAGCTTTATCTAGAAACCTTAGATACGATTAAGTTAAAAGATAAAGTAAAGCTTATTTTAAATCGTTACGTCAAGGGACAAAACTTAGAACTGGGTAAGATTGAGGAGATTTTTGGTCTTGAAATCTATCACTCTTTGCCCGAGCAAGCAAGTGTTGCCAACGCTTCCATAAATGCTGGTTACCCATTTATTCTTTCAAACTCACGGAGTCATCTTGGCAAAGCAGTATTAAAATTATCAGATAAGCTAGTTGAACAATTATCAAGTGGTGCACCACTAGAGAGTAAAAAGGAAAGACGCTGGTTTCTATTAGGCAAGTGAGGGGGATGAGGGAATGTCATTATTTAAACGGTATATAGAAGGCGGTACTACAACTGCCACCGCCACAAACCAAAACATCCAAGAATTTCCTGTTGAGAGAAGGTCACAGGAATTTTGGGACCTAGAAACCGAACTTCACAATTACCTATTGGAAGAATTGAAAAAATATGCTGGTCACGATAGTGAACAGCAAAAAGCGAAAATCGAGGAATTAGGTGAAGCTTTTTTTGAACAAGTGGGAATTAAGTTAACCTTTGAGGAAAAAAAGGATATTATGCATTACGTTAAAGATGAACTTCTCGCATATGGACCGATTACTCCACTTTTAGATAATCCGTTAATCAGCGAAGTAATGGTAAATAGTCATGATGAAATCTATTATGAGAAAAACGGAAAGGTTTATAGGAGTAGTGTGAATTTTATTGATAATCAGCATGTCATGCGTGTCATTGAGAGAATTGTCTCTCCGATTGGGCGCCGTATTGATGAAAGTTCACCGATGGTCGATGCCCGCTTGCCGGATGGATCTCGTGTTAATGCGATTATACCTCCGCTTGCGTTAAAGGGTCCAAGTTTAACGATTCGTAAATTCTCCGACACTCCATTTACAATTCAAGATTTAATTCATTTTGGATCCATGGATGATGTAATGGCAGAGTTTCTCGAAATCTGTGTTAAATCCAAGCTCAATATCTTTATCAGTGGTGGTACAGGTTCAGGGAAAACCTCAACTTTGAATGTGCTCTCTTCATTCATCCCAAATAATGAACGTATAGTAACCATCGAGGACGCGGCTGAGCTAAAGCTTAATCAGGATCATATTGTTGCTCTGGAGTCAAGACCTCCGAATATCGAGGGAAAAGGACAAATAACAATACGTGATTTAGTACGAAACTCTTTGCGGATGCGTCCAGACCGTATTGTCGTCGGGGAGGTTCGTGGTGCAGAGGCTTTGGATATGCTTCAGGCAATGAATACGGGGCATGACGGCAGCTTAAGTACTGGGCACGCCAACTCTCCAAGAGATATCCTTTCCCGCTTGGAAACGATGGTATTAATGGCGGGCTTTGATCTTCCGGTAAGAGCGATTCGAGAGCAAATTGCAAGTGCGATTAATCTAATTGTTCAACAAGCAAGGTTAAGGGATGGTACTCGGAAAATAACCCATATCACCGAAGTGCTCGGAATGGAAGGCGAAACCATTGTCCTTCAGGATCTTTATGTATTTAAAGAAACAGGCTATTCAGACGATGGAAGGATACAAGGAAGGTTTATTAGTACAGGTATTCGTCCAAAGTTCATTGAGCAGATTGAGTTGAATGGGAACAAATTACCTGCTTCATGGTTCGTTGGGGAGTGGTAGGGATGGAAATAGTCATTTTTTTGATTGGTATATTTTTAATAGTCAGTATGTTGATGTATCTGGTCATAAGGATATATCTGAATAAAAAAAGAATAAATAACAGAATGAAAGATTTTTTACCATCTCCTGAAATAGAAGAGGTAAAAACCGACCCTGAAAAAAGGCAATCATTTAGTAAGCGCTTTTTCAATGATGTTTCAACGATTTTCAAGAGTGTTCAATTTAGCGATAGCACAGAGAAGTTGTTATTAGAAGCTGGGAGCAAATTAAAACCAGAAGAATTTTTCGCTGTGCGAATATTAACTGCAGCAGGTAGTGGGCTCTTTACCTTTTTCCTCGGAATTCCATGGTACCTTGTCATCATTGTCGTAATAATCGGTTTTGAAGTACCGAAATTATCTATGAAACGAAAACGAAAAAAACGCTTAGCTTTGGTTAACTATCAATTAATTGAAGTTTTAGGGATGATGGCAAACTCAATGCGTGCCGGTTTCAGCTTTATGCAGGCAATGCAGCTAGTCGGTAAAGAAGTTCCCGATCCGCTCGGACCTGAGTTTGACCGTGTTGTTCGTCAGGTAGGTTTAGGGATTCCATTAGAAGAAGTATTCGAGGAGTTAGTCGAACGTCTGCCTAATAAAGAACTTGAAGTGGTCGTCCGTGGGATTCTTGCTCAAAGGAGGAGCGGAGGAAATCTAGCACAGCTGCTGGAAACAATGGAAGAAACGATCCGAGGCAGAGTTCGTATTCTCGAAGAATTAAACACATTAACAGCACAGGGAAGGATGTCTTCTTGGATTATTACTCTGTTGCCAGTTGGTCTAGGTTTATATTTGGCACTCGTGAACAGGGAATATTTCTCACCTATGCTTAATCATCCACTCGGGTGGACGATGCTGTTTGTTGCTTCGGTTTCCATTATTATTGGCTGGGTGGTAATACAGAAAATCATCCGGATTGAGGTGTAAAAAATGCTGGATATAATCATATTATTTTTGCTAGTCGGGTTTGCGACCACACTAATCGCCGCCCTGATGCTAACCATTTTTAAAAAGCAAATCGCCTTTAATGAGAGAGTGAATAAGTACTTTGTTGAACCGATAAAAAAGCAAAAAGAGGACCCTTTAAAGAATAATAGAAAAAGTTTAAAAATGTCTATCGATACCTATTGGAATAAAGGGACCGAAATTTTAAATAAGAAGGTTTCAAAAGAAGAAAGAAAAAAATTAGACATGCTCCTTAGGGATGCAGGATATCCTTTTAAGTCAGCCATCGACTTCAGATTGTTCCAATTTGTTTTAAGTGCAGGCATGAGTTTACCAATCTTTTTCTTCATTCTGACTGCTTCAGAAAGCAAAATGTTAAACTGGATGATGATCGTTACGATGGCGTTATTAGGCTTCCGACTCCCAGTATTTTATCTTGGCAAGAAAAAGACTGCAAGAATTAAAGCGATTAATGTCTCGATGCCTGATTTCTTTGATACAGTAAACCTCTTGCTTGAGGCAGGAATGGGACTTGATTTAGCATTAGCCGAGGTATCTCAAAAAATTAAAGGACCAATTGCCGATGAGTTCTTTCAAACGTTAGAGGATATGAAGCTTGGTAAATCAAGAAGAGAAGCCTTTTATGCTCTGCGGAAACGGGTGCCTTCTGATTCTTTCCAAAGTGTCATTACCTCATTAATCCAAGCAGATCAACTCGGGATTGGGATGGCAAAGGTGTTAGGCAATCTAACAGTAAGAATCCGCGAGCAGCGCAGGGAGGCGGCAAGGGAGCAGGCAATGAAGGCACCAGTAAAAATGCTTTTTCCGATGGTATTTTTCATCTTCCCTTCCCTATTCATTGTTATTTTAGGGCCATTGGCCATTACATTGATTACAAAAGGGCTTGGCGGTTAGTTGGCCCAAAACGTCTGGGGGGATTCTATGGACGGAAATAAACTCAAATTAATGAGGATAGAAAAAGGAATTTCTTTAAATAAGCTAAGTGAATTGACAGGGATATCAAAGTCCTATTTAAGTTTAATCGAACGAAATATTCAAAAGAACCCTAGCATCGACATATTGAGTAAATTAGCAAAAACACTTGAAATGGAAGTAGAAGATTTAATTCGAAGAGAACAGGAAGACAACGAATTGTTCTGTAAAGGAATACCGTCTGTTAAAAGTAAAATTAAATTAGAGATTGAAATATCTGGGGACCAACTAACCCCTGAGAAATTAAATCAAATAAAAGAATTAATTGATGCATTTAATTCTGATTAACAATTCCGCTCTCCGGATTGAGAGCGGAATTGTTAATTTATATAGGTAACGATAAAACCCAAACATGTGCCAAAGAAAGAAGTGAAAGAAAAGTTAAACTGACCGTAATCGAAAGAGCACACTTTAAACTTGGTTTACGAATAAACGGAAAAAGAAAGGAAGCCAACAGGCTGAACCATCCGATGACTGAAACGATAATAAAGCTGTCAAAGACGATATGCGATGATTGTCCTAAGTAAAACAGGCAGCCCAAAAAGGTACTTATCATTAGTGGAATGAATAAATCCTTCCACTTGCATAATACAGCGACGCTCTCATTGTCAAAGTTTTTTTTCGAAAGTAGAGGATAAATAAAATAAGGCAAGATAAATCCAAAGGCTATTCCCGTCAGCAATCTCCGAGGATTATTCGAATCAAATAGGTGTGAATAGGAACCTAGACCGTCTATTATCAATGGAATAAGGAACAACAAAAGCAAAAAGCTTACTTTAATAGAAGGAATCGTAATACTTTGTTTTCGTTTTGAAAAATGTAAATAAATGAGTGTTGAAAAAATGCCAAAATAAATCCCAGTATCTCTCGCGCAAACTGCCAGGGCATCACCTGACACTTGCAGCGATCGATCTTCTAATTGATGACATATCGCTCGACCAAAAAAATGGAGAATTTCATGAAGCAACATTTATCACTCCTATACTCAAAAAAAACCCAATTCAATCTAAAGAATTGGGTTTTTATCTGGAAATTAATACGTCATAAAGGCCGGAATAATGGACAATGCAGAAGCGGCAAACCAGCAAATACAACTAAGGACAATGGCAACAATACCGATAATTAAACAAGTTTTTCCGACTGCTTTTTTGTCAATATCTTGATCATTCATCCAAACAATCCCTAGAATGATTCCAACTACAGGTATGAAAAAAGACAAGATGTATAAGAGTGCTTTTTGACCTCCTGACAACTTCAATCCCCTCCAATTAAAAACTAGATAAATCACGCTCTTTGAATATGTATGAGAAGGGGTTGGATAATTTGCCTGTCTAGCTATTAGAAATTTCCTCTGGGTCTTTAGAATGAATCTTTTTTATAAAAAGATTCAGACTTAAAAGTAACAATCAGATACTTATTTGTTATAATAAAGTTAATACATAATTACTAGGACATAAAAAATGGGGTTTGGTAAATTAATATGATAAATAATCTACTTAAAAGCAGCGGTTTTAAAAGAATTTCTATTTTTGTCTTACTGGCACTTGTTCTTTATGGACTAAAAGATATGATCAATTTGATTTTATTTACGTTTATCTTCACCTTTCTAATGGATCGATTGGTAATCTTTTTGTCGAGAAAAATACCTCTTAATCGAAAAATACTAGTTGTTGCTTCCTACTCCACGATTGTAGGTCTTCTCTCGTATGGCCTTGTGAAGTATCTGCCAATGATAATTGGAGAAATAACGGCCTTAATCAAACAGATTACGGCATTTTATACCTCGAAGCATGACAATATCATTTTAAATTATTTAGTTAGCCGTCTTGAGGAAATACAAATTTCAAGTTATTTGGAGAGAGGTTTTACCTTTGTAATTTCCTATTTTACGGATATTAGTACATTTAGCCTGCAAATATTAATTGCTCTTTTAATGAGCCTTTTCTTCTTACTAGAAAAACCTCGTTTAATAGAATTTACAAAAAAATTCAAAACGAGTAAGGTTGCATCTATTTACGCTGAAATAGAATTTTTCTCTGGAAAATTTGTTAGTACTTTCGGAAAAGTAATTGAAGCACAATTAATCATTGCAGTTGTTAACTGTGTACTTACAACAATTGCACTTTGGATATTTGGATTTCCACAGTTAGGTGGACTTTCCATTATGATTTTCTTCTTAGGATTGATTCCAGTTGCTGGGGTAATTATTTCTCTAATTCCACTGGTCATCATAGGGTATAGTATTGGCGGAATCATGACAGTACTTTATGTCTTTATTGCAATCATGATTATCCATGCCATCGAAGCATATATATTAAATCCAAATTTAATGTCTTCAAAAACCAATTTGCCTGTTTTCTATACCTTCCTAGTATTAATTTTTTCTGAACACTTTTTTGGAGTTTGGGGCTTAATAATAGGTATTCCGGTCTTTGTTTTCATTTTGGATGTATTAGAAGTAACAGATAATAAGAAAGTATAGAAGGTGATCCTTATGAGCGAATGCAAACTGGACCATACAAAGGAAGATGTAAGAAATAAATATGAATCACAAGCTGCGTTTCTTCCAGAAGACATGAAGCCTTTATTTACTCGATTTTTTTCCGAGGAGCATACCCAGGACCTATTAAATGAAGTGTTTCACCTGTTGAAAAAATATGATTTATCTTCAGAAGAAGAAAGAAATGCAAGAAATAACCGACTACTCTTGGTATTGAAAAACGTATAAAATAGTGAAAACCCCCAATTCAATGGGGGTTTTTCTATTTAGCAAATGGCACTTTTCTTCTTCATACCTACTTTATCTTTCTGAGCAATTTTATTTAAATATTGTGTTGCTACTGGTACTTTACATGCGGTGTTACCGACATTCACATGGACCTTTCCAATTTTGTCAGCAACTAAAATGGCTTCTTCATGCAATTCTTTCACATATGCTCCTACACCAATAACAAAGGTATTCATTGCATAACGAACACGGTTTCGCTCCTCATGAATACTTGATTTTATTTGATTTAGCCTGCTTCGAATTTCTTCAATATCCAACTCTTCATCTGGATGAATGGAAAGATAATTTGTATATGTATTCCAGCCGCATACAGCTGTCATTTCTTCAGGTGAATTCATCCATTCACGTGCAAGTTCAAGTGCATATTCACTTTCTGATGCAACCCCTGCAACCGTATATTCGGCAAGCATATACCAATATGCTTTTTTAACCCAATCCTGCAGCGTTTCTTTTGAAATCAATTTCGGGTCCACAGATAGTCCAGCTAAGTACATCGCATCATGATTCCCCGTATCATAAAGTGCCAATGCAAGTTGATGGTCCTTTTTCACATACTTTATGAGCTTCTTTAAGTCACCTACTTTAACTCCAAAGAATGGCTCCTTTACCCCGTGGTTCATATAGATTCTTTTCGTTTGCTCTGACCCTAATTCCTCAAGCTTACTCATCACTTCTTCTAATTTCATTCCCAACCCTCCTCAACTCTCAGTATATCCCTTGGTATTACTTATTCTACCAGCATTTTTACCAATTGGAATAAATTCACTAAATAGGAAGTCGGCTATTTTCATGAAAATAGCTTTTTTTGAAAATAGTAAGGATATCTAAAAGCGCGAGAAAGTAGGGGTATGATGGGAGAATTATTTATATTATTAAGAAAAGGGAATAAATCTGCATTGATTGCAGCAATCGTTAACACAATCATTTCCATCGCTAAAGGTGTTGCCTATATGTTTACGGGAAACGTCGCGATGTTTGCGGAAACGATGCATAGTCTAGGAGATGCGGCTAACCAGTTTTTTGTATTTATTGGATCTGCCTTAAGCAAGAAGTCGCCAACTGACCGCTTTCCGAATGGCTTTGGTCGATTGGTTAACTTAGTCTTATTAGGAGCCGTCTTAATCGTTGGGATTATGGCTTTTGAGACCATCCAAGAAGGTTATCATCATATTCTACATCCAGCCAAATCGGAAGGATTCTTAATAAATGTAGGTGTACTGGCATTTGCTCTCATTCTTGAGGTGTACGTTCTCTATAAGGCAATGAAGGAGGTCATGCATGAGGTCGGAGAAGAAGCAAACGGTCTAAGTGTCGTAATAAGAAGTTTTTCCCATTTAGGGAGAGCCAAGCCGGCAACAAAGCTTGTTTTCATGGAAGATTTAGTGGCGACAAGCGGGGGCCTGCTGGCGATTCTTGCAGTAATCATATCCCATTTCACTGGTGTCCTTTGGATTGAGGGAGTTGCTTCGATTCTCATCGGTTTAATGATGTTTTTTGTTGTCGGCCGAGTCTTTTTGGATAATGCTGCAGGTGTTCTTGGCAGGGCAGATGAGGAAATGGAAGAGAAGATTGGTCAATTAGTGATGTCCGACCCTGATATTAAAGATATCCAAGACCTTGCTGTCATTAAAGAAGGGGAAGATTTACATGTGGAATTGGAAATTGAGATTGACCCTAATCTAACGATTGCCGCTGCAGATGATATTAAAGACCGGTTACAGGAGAAAATCATGGCAGAAAAAGGCGTCGTTGATGTCACGATTGAGTTTGATGAAGAAGATGGAGTGATGAAGTGGAACAGTGACTCTACGGTGAAAAAATAAAGATAGGCTAGCTAAAATAGCTGCCTATCTTCATTCCCAAGGTTTTTCGGTTGTAAAATAACTTGCGAGTTCCTTACTGTTTTTACGGTGCTCTTTCCGTTTTTCGGCTCTATCTTTGCCTGTTTCAAACAGCTTTTTTTCTTCTTCCGTTTCGGGAATAATCTCAGGAACCTTTGTTGGTTTTCCATCTTCATCCAAAGCAACAAAGGTTAAAAAAGCGGTAGCAGCAATTTTTCGATTACCTGTCATTAAATTCTCTGCAATTACTTTGACGAAAACCTCCATTGAACTGGTCCCAGTCCAGGTAACGAAAGATTCAATACATATAGAGTCCTGTTGAGTGATCGGACTTAAAAAATCAACAGAGTCTGTTGACGCGGTAACAACTTCTTTTCTTGCATGTCGTACAGCCGAAATGGAGGCAATCATATCCATGTCACTCATTAATTTGCCCCCAAATAAGGTATTATGATTGTTTACATCATTCGGAAAAATTCTGCCCGTCCTGACTACTCTCGATTCATTACATGTTTTTGAGTCCATTTTTTCCTCCGTGTTCTGTGATAACTTATTTTTATCTAAAAACCAATTCTATAATCATATCATTTGTTGGGGTAAGGAGTAAGATTTTATGTAAATATTAAACAATTATGATAAATTACTTATTAGCATGCATAATGAATGGAGGTTTAAATAGAAACCATGCAAAAAGAAATTATTCAGACATTGAATGTAAAACCTGAGATTAATCCTAATGAGGAGATAAGAAATCGAATTGATTTCTTAAAAAGCTATTTGTTAAAAACAAAGGCGAAGGGGTACGTCTTAGGAATCAGCGGCGGCCAGGATTCAACGCTTGCTGGACGGCTTGTTCAACTCGCGGTTGAAGAACTACGCCAAGAAGCTAATGATGCTTTATTTATTGCTATTCGTCTGCCTTATGGGGTACAGCGGGATGAAGACGATGCAGCACGTGCAATGAAATTCATCCGCCCAGACCGTGAGTACACGTTTAATATTCAAGTTGCAGTGGATGCAGTTCAAGCTGAGTATAATGCTGGTAATCCAGCAGAACCATTAAGAGATTATCATAAAGGCAATGTGAAGGCAAGAATGAGAATGATTGCTCAATATGCTTTTGGAGGGATGGAAGGTCTGCTCGTCATTGGCACGGACCACGCGGCAGAAGCGGTTACAGGTTTCTTCACAAAACACGGTGACGGTGGAGCGGATGTGCTGCCTTTAAGCGGATTAACAAAGCGCCAGGGCAAAGCACTGCTTAAAGAGCTCGGTGCAGAAGAAAGTCTCTATCTGAAAGTGCCAACTGCTGATTTGCTTGATCAAAAGCCAGGTCAAGCTGATGAAACTGAACTAGGGATTTCATACGATGACATCGATGATTACCTAGAAGGAAAATCAGTTTCACAAGAAATCGCAGAAAAAATTGAAAAACGCTATCTCGTAACCGAACATAAGCGGCATCTTCCAGCATCAATGTTTGACCAATGGTGGAAATGAGAAAAAGGGGATTACCCCCTTTTTTGATTTGGCTATGTTAATGATTAACATGTCGGGAGTATTTCCCCGAAGGTTCAATTCAGAGCAAATCAGGCAAGAAGAAAATAAAAATGTAAAAATAGTAATGTAATCGTATCAAAGGATTACCTTGCTATTTTTTTATTTTTTTAAGTATTCTGTGTGATATATTTTCCATTGACTATAGTGATGGAGACTCTTATTATTATTACGTTAATATAATAATTATTCACTTTTGGAAGTTGACTATAAATTATGCACCTTAAAGTTTGATAGGGGGGGTACATCTTGGGGAATTCAAATAAGTTAGGCTTTTGGGTTTTAACCGCACTCGTTGTTGGTAACATGGTTGGATCAGGTATATTCATGCTTCCACGGTCTTTATCAGAGGCTGCCAGCCCTGCTGGGGTTATGTTAGCGTGGCTATTAACTGGAATAGGTGTGTTAATGATTGCACTTGTATTCGGAAACCTAGCAATCCGGAAACCGAATCTGACAGGTGGTCCACAAATATATGCAAAAGAACTTTTTAAACCCGGATCGGAGAGCTCTATACTATCTGGATTTATGGCTTCTTGGGGTTACTGGATTGGAAATGTAGCTGGAAATGTTGCAATTATTACCACGTTTGCTGGATATTTATCAACCTTCTTTCCTGTCTTAACGAGTCAAGCTGACTGGTTTACGATTGGCGGATATACATTGAAAGTTGGTAATGGGTTAACGTTTATTGTTTGCACCCTTCTCTTATGGGGGACGCATTTTATCATTTTACGCGGCTTAGAAAGTGCTGGGAAATTAAATTTTGCCGCGACAGCAGCAAAGGTGACGGGATTTTTACTATTTATCATTGTCGGGCTTTATACCTTCGATAAAACAAATATTTTACCAATGGTAGAAACTAGATTAGGTGATTCAGGACAAACGTTTGGTTTAATGTCACAAGTTAACAATGCGGCATTAGTAACTTTGTGGGCTTTCTGTGGTTTGGAGTCAGCTGTAGTATTTGCATCACGAGCGAAAAGGAAAATCGATGTAAAAAGAGCAACGATTGTTGGGCTTTTTATCGCCCTTGGTATTTATATTGGGATAAGCACACTGGTCATGGGGATGTTAGACCAAAATACACTTATTAACTCGGAAAAGCCATTGATTGATGCGATTCAAACCGTACTAGGACCGGTTGGTGGAAAAGTATTAGCTGCTATTGGATTAATCAGCTTATTTGGTTCCACGATTGGCTGGGTTATGTTAAGTGCAGAAGTGCCTTATCAAGCGGCAAAGCAAGGATTATTCCTTCCTGCCTTCTTAAAAGAAAATAAAAAGGGCCTGCCGATATTTTCACTTGTATTAACAAACGGAATCGCTCAGATTTTTATTTTCTCAACGGTTTCTAAATCGATTTCAGGTGCTTTTGATTTTATTATTACTATTGCAACTTTAGCCTATTTAGTTCCTTATTTTATTGCTTCAGTTTATCAATTAAAATTAGTGATTAAGGGTGAGACTTACAATAATTCAAGGTCAAGAATGATAGATGGAGTTATTGCAATAGTGGCAACCATTTATTCAGTATGGGTCATTATATCAGGAACTTCAGATTTAAAGACCTTTATATTAGGGATTGTGCTTTTAACAAGTGGTATATTCTTTTACGGTCCGCTTAAGAAAAAGCTTGCTAATGATCAAACAGCAAAAGAATTATTATCAGCATAATAAAAATGTAACACCTGCTGGGATTCTAGCAGGTGTTTTACATTATAGTTAAGAAAATAGGGAATAATAAAATTGTGTACATTTTACACTTTTCCTTTACAGCCATAACAGATTATATTAAGATAGTTTAATCCGAGAAAAACAATCAGAATTAGGAGGATAAGTAGAAATGAAGAAATTAACTATTGTTTTTGCACTTATAGTCAGCTTTATGTTGATTTTGTCAGCATGTGGAAAAGATGATAAGGCAAATGAGGATAAAAAGGAAGACAACAAGGCAGCAGATAAGGCTGATGATCAAGATTTATTAGCGAAGATTAAGGAAGATGGCAAACTCTTAATTGGGACTGAAGGTACATATGCTCCATTTACTTTTCATGATGAAAGTGGAAATCTGACCGGATTTGATGTTGAGATTGCAACTGAAGTGGCAAAACGTATTGGAGTAGAACCTGAGTTTAAAGAAACTCAATGGGATGCCATATTTGCTGGGCTTGATGCAAACCGATTTGATATGATTGCGAACCAGGTTGGAATTCGTCCTGACCGTCAGGAAAAATACGATTTTTCTGATCCCTATATTAAATCAGCGGCTGTTTTGATTACACACAAGGATAATAATGAGATAAAAGCTTTTGAAGACATTAAAGGCTTAAATTCAGCACAGTCTTTGACAAGTAACTATGGAGATATGGCCAAAAAGTATGGGGCAAATCTAGTCGGTGTCGAAGGCTTTACCCAATCAGTAGAACTCCTTGCATCCAAACGTGTTGACGTAACAATTAATGATCGCATTTCGTTTTTAGATTATACAAAGCAAAGACCTGATGCGCCAATAAAAGTTGCTGCAACCAGTGAAGAGGCATCTGCCAGCGGACTTATGTTTAGAAAAGACAGTGATACGCTTGTAGCGGAAGTCAACAAGGCTCTAAAGGAAATGATTGAAGACGGCACATATACAAAAATCTCTGAAAAATGGTTTGGTGAAGATGTACTTAAATAGTATTTTTACCGACCCAGAGAGAACGGCCCGATTGATTGACATTGCTCAAAGTTCCTTTCTGCCCCTTCTGAAAGGGGCTATTTTTAATACTATTCCATTAACGCTGATTTCGTTTGTCATTGGATTGATCTTAGCTATATTAACAGCCTTGGCTCGTATTTCTAATGTAAAGGTTTTCCAAATGATAGCAAGAGTTTATGTTTCTGTGATTCGTGGAACTCCCTTATTGGTACAGTTATTTATCATTTTTTATGGCCTGCCCACTCTTGGGATTATTATTGATTCCTATATAGCTGCAGTCATAGGCTTTTCCCTTAGTGTAGGAGCATATGCTTCTGAGATTATACGCGCAGCGATTCTTTCAACCCCGAAAGGGCAATGGGAAGCTGGCTATTCGATTGGAATGAGTTATTCCCAAGTGTTAATAAGAATTATCCTGCCCCAGGCAGCTCGAGTTTCTATTCCGCCATTATCGAATTCGTTTATTAGTCTCGTGAAAGATACTTCCCTTGCATCCCTGGTGCTGGTTTCTGAGATGTTCCGTAAAGCCCAAGAAATTGCTGCCAGCAATTATGAATTTTTATTGGTCTATTCTGAAGCTGCCCTTATCTATTGGGTTATTTGCTTTATTCTATCCGTCATACAACAGATGATGGAAAAGAAACTTGACCGTTACGTGTAAGAAAGGGAGAGGGGTAGTTACGATGATTTCGATTAAAGGATTATATAAGCAATTTGGGAAATTAGAGGTTCTAAAAGGGATTGACTTAGAAGTAGAAAAAGGCAATGTAGTAGTGGTTATTGGACCTTCCGGTTCTGGGAAAACGACCATGCTCCGCTGTTTAAATGTATTAGAAACACCGACTAAAGGTGTTATTTCGATAGAGGGAAATATCCTTAATTTTTCAGGTCCTGTACCGGGAAAAAACATTGCAGAATTTCGCCGTTTAACAGGTATGGTGTTTCAAAGTTACAACCTCTTTCCGCATAAAACAGCTCTTGAGAATGTGATGGAGGGTCCAATCATTGTTAAAAAAGAGAACAGAAGTGCTGCACGAAAAAAGGCGCAGGCATTACTTGAAAAGGTCGGTCTAGGGGATAAAATGGATTTTTATCCTGCCCAGCTTTCAGGCGGACAGCAGCAAAGGGTTGGAATTGCCAGAGCATTAGCAATGGAGCCAAAGGTTATGTTGTTTGATGAACCAACTTCAGCTCTTGACCCTGAGCTTGTGGGTGAAGTGTTAAAAGTCATGAAGGACCTTGCGAACGAAGGGATGACGATGATTGTCGTAACACATGAAATGCGCTTCGCAAGGGAGGCTGCGGATGAGGTTATCTTCATGGATCAGGGTGTTGTGGTTGAAAGGAACAAACCAGAAGAAATCTTCACCAATCCAAAAGAGGAGCGAACAAGAAAATTTTTAAATATGATTCAGTAAGTGCTATGGCAAAAGTCATAGCACTTTTTTTATTATTTTGATAAAATTTTCATATAAATGTGAAACTTTTCCATTATTGGAACGTATTAAAGTTACATACATAAGGAAGGGTGTGATGCCGATGGAAGTATTCAATCTGCCATTAGAAACGATTTATTTATATGTATTAATTGGTTCAGGTATTTTAACCATTTTGTATGTTTTCTTTGCAGACGTTGTTCATTTTGATGGACCAGATTTTCTTAATCCCGTGATTATCTTTGCATTTGTTACTATTTTTTCGGCAAGCGGGTATTTATTTGAGAAGCTTACTTTACTACATTATCTAGCAATCTTAGGGATATCAGCCATTATTGCCTTAATTCTTGTTACTATCTTAAATGTTTTTATTCTAATTCCATTGTCGAATGCCGAAGAATCACTTGTATACAAAGAAAGTGATTTAAGAGGCAGGATTGGAAACGTGATTACAGCGATTCCGGCAGACGGTTATGGTGAAGTTATGATAGAAAGTATTAGCGGAAGAATTGCAAAACCAGCGACAAGCTTTGATCGTGTTCAGATTGATAACGGCACGAATGTGCTTGTGGTTGATATAAAAGATGGGGTGCTCCAAGTTAGCTCTCATCAAGAAATAGAGAAATATTTACTTTAGGGGAGGTTATTAGATGGAATTAAGTTTTTGGATTGTTATTGGGATTGTTGCATTTATTTTAATCGCTTTAATCGGTGTTTTTGTCACGAAGTATCGGACAGCTGGGCCGGATGAGGCACTGATTGTTACCGGAAGTTTCTTAGGAAACGGCAGTGTACATGTGGATGAATCAGGCAATAAAATCAAAATCATTCGCGGCGGCGGTAGCTTCATTTTACCGGTGTTTCAACAGGCAAAACCGCTTAGCCTGCTTTCAAGCAAGCTTGAGGTAACAACACCTGAAGTGTATACAGAGCAAGGCGTACCCGTTATGGCAGATGGTGTCGCAATCATAAAAATTGGCGGCTCGATAAGTGAAATTGCCACGGCTGCCGAACAATTCCTTGGTAAGGCAAAGGAAGACCGAGAAAATGAAGCCAAAGAAGTTCTTGAGGGTCACTTACGTTCTATCCTTGGTTCCATGACGGTAGAAGAAATATATAAAAACCGTGATAAATTCTCACAAGAGGTTCAAAGAGTTGCCTCTCAGGACCTGGCGAAAATGGGGTTAGTCATCGTTTCCTTTACCATTAGGGATGTCCGCGATAAAAACGGATACCTGGATTCTCTTGGTAAACCTAGAATTGCCCAAGTTAAACGTGACGCTGATATTGCAACGGCTGAAGCTGATAAAGAAACTAGGATTAAAAGAGCAGAAGCTGCAAAGGAAGCAAAGCGTTCTGAATTAGAGCGTGCTACTGAAATTGCTGAGGCAGAAAAAATTAATCAGTTAAAAGTTGCAGAGTTCCGCCGTGAACAAGATAGTGCTAAAGCACGGGCTGACATGGCATATGAATTGGAAAGTGCAAGGTCGAAGCAGGAAGTAACAGAGCAGGAAATGCAAGTTAAAATTATCGAAAGGCAAAAGCAAATTGAATTAGAAGAAAAAGAAATTCTGCGCCGTGAGCGTCAATATGATTCCGAAGTAAAGAAAAAAGCGGATGCGGATCGATATTCCGTTGAGCAGGCTGCTGCTGCGAATAAGGCAAAACAAATCGCAGATGCTGAAGCGAATAAGTATCGAATTGAAGCAATGGCAAAAGCGGAAGCAGAACGTGTTCGCTTAGATGGTTTGTCCAAAGCGGAAGCCCAAAAGGCCCAAGGTACTGCAGAAGCAGAAATTATTCGTCTAAAAGGTTTGGCGGAAGCGGAAGCGAAGGAAAAGATTGCAGAGGCATTCGAGCAATTCGGTCAAGCGGCTATCTTAGACATGATTATTAAAATGCTTCCAGAATATGCGAAGCAGGTCGCAAGCCCGCTTGCTAATATTGATAAAATTACGGTGGTAGACACTGGCGGTTCTGGAGAAAATGGCGGCGCCAATAAGATTACCGGTTATGCAACAAACCTTATGGCCACTCTTCAGGAGTCTCTAAAGGCTTCAAGTGGAATTGATGTGAAAGAACTAATCGAGAACTACTCAGGAAAAGGAAATGTAAAACGAAGCATCGAAGAACTCACAGACACAATCAAAAAGACCGACAACTAAACAAAAGGTCCTTATCAGAAATCGATAAGGGCCTTTTTTTATGTACAATGCTGCTAGAAGACTTTATTAATAGCTCTTTCGTAAACTTTGTTACTCGTTTTACAGGTTACCTCAAACATATTTTGGGTGAGTACAGAGGCAACTGTGTCCGAATAAAGTGTTCACTCGTGTATTTAGTCTTCAATCCGTGTATTAATAACTATTTTTTCTAGAGGCTCGTGAGATTAGTCCTCAGGCCCTTGGATTAAGGATAAATCGTTTTGGAGGCTCGTGGGATT
>NZ_NPDD01000016.1 GCF_002272245.1 Bacillus sp. 7884-1
AAATCATGGGAATAAAATTCACACAAAATCTAGGACTTGACTGGAATTTTTAATGGCAAAACATGAAGATGTAATAAATGGCGTTATTTTCCCAGTAGGAGAGAAAAATGAAGCATATGCACAATTTTTTGTGGGACAAAGTTATCTTAAATCATTAGTGTCTGATCCTAAAGTGAGTGTTGGTGTTGGGAATGTAACCTTTGAGCCAGGATGCAGGAATAACTGGCATATCCATCGTGATGGATTTCAAATATTATTAGTAACTGGTGGCGAAGGTTTGTACCAAGAAGAAGGAAAACCGGCTCAATTTTTAAAAACAGGTGATGTTATTGTCACCCATGATGGTGTAAAACACTGGCATGGCGATACGAAAGACAGCTGGTTTGAACATATCGCAATCACTGCAGGTAAGCCGGAATGGTTGGAACCTGTGGCAGATGAAGTATATGAAAATGCAACTAAATAAATTGTAGAATATGAGGCAAAGAAATAGATTAGTTGATACACTTAATAATTAATAATAATTAATAATAATTAAAACAAAGTCTCTGGCTACCAAGTCAGAGACTTTGTTTTTAAAACCTGATTTATCAAGTAACCTGTAAAATCAACTAATTAGGGCACTACTACTCTTTGGCCCGGACGCTTTGGCTGAACTCGCTTGGAGTCAGCCCAATATATTTGCGAAACTGCCGGGTAAAGTGGTTGTAATTTTGAAAGCCTACGTCATGTGCCGCTTCCGTTGCATTTCGATTCGTATGTGCAAGAAGCAATGCAGCCTGCTTAATTCTCATGCGGTTAAGTGCCTCCACAATCGATTCACCGGTGTTTTCTTTAAATAGGTGAGATAGTCGTGAAGCGGAGAGCCCAACACTACGGGCCAACTCCTCGACTCGAACACTCTCCTGCATCCGTTGGGCGAGCAAATACAGCGTTTCTTCAATCCGCGGGTCAAACCCGCTTGTATGCTGCTTTGCGAGCAGCATCAGGACCTCCCGCAGCGCGCCCAAGCACAGCTCGTGCCAATAAGCACCTTGTTCCCGGGAGTCAGACAGAATTCGGAGAAAAGCGTTGTAGATGCGATCCCTCACCGCTTGCTGCTCAATCTGACGGATGGTCAGCGCATCGAGTGGAAGTAGACTCGTGTCCATGAATCCGCCAGTAAAATGCGCCCAAACAAAATTCCAGTTTTTTCCTTTAGGTGTGCTGTAACGATGGGGTGTTCCCGGCTTCAACAGTGTTACGTCACCGGCCATTACGCGTTGCTCACAGCCATCTGCCTCGAAATAACCTTCACCGCCTAGCGTGTAAGTGATAAGCCAGTCACTCATTCCGTCCGGACGTACAATAGAATAGGTGTCGCTTTCATGGTAATGTCCTGCGATCACCATGCGGTAGGCAAATCCGCTATAGTTGGAGGGGCTGTCCAGCTCCATGGTGCTCATCCTTTTCTAAATGGTATTTTATTAAGGATAGTTTAGCTTAACTGACGGCAGCATACAAGTGTACTTGTGAAGAAATAGCAGAATCGTATGTGTTTTTAGCAAGATTCATCCTTCTTCTAACCTTTATTCCATCCGTATAATAAAGGTGTGATAAAAATCACTTACAGTAGAATTAGGGGAGGGTAAAGACATGGTGTATAACCATCGAATATTAACGCATGAACAAAAGCGACAGTTTGAAACGGAAGGTTATTTAGTAGTCAAAGGATTGTTTACGGAGGAGCAACTGTCGGAGATTGACAAAACCTTTGAGGACATCAGCAATCAGGTGATTCCGGGATATTTTGAACCCGATTTGCAAAAGGAAACAACCGACCCGCTAAAGCGCTATCCAAGAGTTATGCATCCACACCGTTTTAATGAAAAAGCTAAACGGTATATGCTCCATCAACCGGTAATGGATGTGCTTGCTGATTTATATGAGGAAGAACCGTTGGCAGCCCAAAGCATGTTCTATTACAAGCCACCGGGCGCACGGGGACAGGCGCTTCATCAGGATAACTTTTACTTAAAGGTCGAGCCGGGCAACTGCATCGCTGCCTGGACGGCCATCGATCCGGCAGATGAGGAAAACGGCGGGTTGTTAGTTGTGCCAAAGACGAGTGCGTATGATATCGTATGTCCTGAATTATCCGATTCCAAGGAATCTTTCACAACACATTATGTGAAGCCTCCGAAGGATCAAAAGGCCATTCCCGCTGTTATGGAGAGGGGCGATGTGCTCTTTTTCAATGGGAATCTAATTCACGGCTCCTACCGCAATAAAACGAAAGATCGATTCCGCCGCTCGTTCATATGCCACTACGCTAACAGCTCGGCCACGCACATTGCCACACATTATCGCCCTCTGTTCCGTGTTGACGGTACAACGGTGGAACTAGAGAGCAATCCGGATGGAGGTCCGTGCGGAGTTGAGTATGATTCACCGTATATCCACTAAGCGTGAGCCACGGCTCGAAGTGCTAATGTCTTGGTGGGGGATGAGCGGACTGGGAGTTCAAAACGGCACTCGAAACGAATGGAGCATGGAGGAGAAGTTCCGGTCCATCGCCGAGGCGGGCTACGACGGCATTAACGGGATGCTGCCGGAGGGCAAGGAGGCTGAACAATGGCACCGGTTACTGGATCAATACAACCTTTC
Source organism: Bacillus sp. 7884-1 (assembly GCF_002272245.1). Lineage (GTDB taxonomy): Bacteria > Bacillota > Bacilli > Bacillales > Cytobacillaceae > Neobacillus. Next base: position 2,647 of record NZ_NPDD01000016.1, read on the forward strand.
ATACAGCGTAAACGCATATCCGAAAACGGTGGAGGAGCTGGATGATTTTCTTTGCAAGGCAAAATCGTTCGGAAGGGTCGATTTCGTCAACGTCCAGGTGATGAGACCGTTTCTGGTCGGAGATCAAGCGGTGAAACTGCTTGCGGACATGGCAGAGCTCTCGAGGTCAGCAGGCATCCCGGCGTTTATCGAAACGCACCGGGGCACGATCACGCAGGATCTGCTGCGCACGGTTGAGTATGCTCAACTCTTACCTAGGATTGAATTGACGATCGACTTCTCACATTATGTGGTTGCTGGGGAAATGCATACGGTCTCGGACGAGGCAGAAGAGTTGCTCAAGACGCTACTCTCTCGGACGAAGAGCATACACGCTCGCGTATCGAACGGGGAGCAGGTACAGATCGATATACCCATGTTAGCTAGCTTGGATGGGAAGGGTGCAACTGAAATCGAGCACGAACACCCGATGTTGAAGCACTTTCAACGATGGTGGCTTGGAGGTATGCGCAGCTGGCGTCAAGGTGCAAAGAAAGACGAGGTGCTGCCGTTTATCTGCGAGCTGGGCCCGCCACCTTATGCGATCACAGTGCGCGGCATGGACGGTGTGGAGTGCGAGGTAAGCGATCGCTGGACGCAAGCACTGCTGTTTGCAAGGATTGCCCGGTCCTTATGGGAACAGGTTTAATTTAAGAGCAGGTTTATGTTTCGGTTTTAATATCTGTTCGCCAATTGGAAGGAGAAAATCGTTTTTCATGAGAGCATATAGTATTGACGTCAAAAATACACCAAAAAGAGATATACCCACTTGAAACAAAGCTAGGTGGAACAAATATTGACAGGGAAAGATATAGCTTTACAAACTATTATATAGAAAGAATATAAAGAAAACCTATATTCTATTCGATTACAATAAAAATCAGTTGCTTCATTAACCAAAGAGCGCTTTTTTTCTCACCCAAGCCGAGCCGGAATTTTGCATATGTACAAACTTCAAAACCTGTTGTGCATAAGTTATTAAGGACTTATTTAAAAGGCAGGTGAATTTTATGCATTTTGGTCAATCCTGGCCGCAATGGCACCAGCAGCATCCTCACGGTACATGGCAACAGTGGCAGCAGCAACAACAGCATCATCAGCAACAGTTTCCGCACGGCTCTTGGCAGCAGTGGCACCAGCAACATCCTCATGGTACATGGCAACAGTGGCAGCAACAGCATCATCCACATCTGCCATTCGTCCCTTGGCATCAATGGCATCAGCAGCATCCTCACGGTACCTGGCAGCAGTGGCATCACATGTATCAAAGGAAATAATGAAATTATTGTATCACGGGTGAAAAATCGCCACCTAAATATTTGAAGATTATCATCATACAATTTCAGGGGCGATGCTTCAATAACGAAGGATCGCTTTTTTTTTATTAAAGTAAGCTGCCTCTTTATTTTAATTGTTGGGATTAGTCATTTTTCATTGCCACAGATTTTTATTCTGTGGCGTTTTTTTTATGGGTATCCAATGATTTGAAGTAAATCGATACTTGAAAAATACGGTTGCCTAATATGAGAGCTAGGTATTCCTATTTTTTTTGTCGTATTTAACAGAAATTTATTTTTAAAATCTGAATTAGAAGAGTTAGACGATACGTTCATTCATTGTTATACGATACGTAGGCAAAAAGAAAAAAGAATAAAAAAAAGAAAAAGAAAAACAAAAACAAGAAGTTCTCTACCGATTGCATAGAGAAAATATCCTAATCAGTAGAAGTAATTGTTGTATCTTTTTACACAATGTATCCAGAGCTTAAAAGAGGAGTCATAAGGAACCTTGGTTTTGTTTTGTCACAAACTATTCAAATCTATTTGAAAATCAACCTGTCCTTTTTCTTCTATTTTCCATATATAAACTATGAAAGATTTTAATAGAAGAAGGGTTAGTGATGGAAGATGGCAAAGTTTAGAATGATACATATTGATTTTTGGAAGAACCCGATTGTGTTGGAAGAAATGAGCCCAGAGGACAAGTTATTTTACCTTTACCTTCTTACGAATGCAAATACAACTCAAATTGGAATCTATAAGATTACCAAAAAACAAATGTCGTTTGATTTGGGATTCTCCATGGAGAGTGTTCAAATAGTGATGGATCGATTCATTCACCATCACAAGGTGATTCGTTACAATCCTGAGACGAGAGAACTCGCGATTAGAAACTGGGGGAAAGACAACCTGTATAAAGCAGGAAAACCAGTCATGGATTGTATCACTAGCGAATTAAAGGAAGTCGAGGATACCTCACTGATTCAATATGTGTTAGAGCCCATTCAGAAACAGGAAATTCGTAGTTTGTATTTATCTTTTTGTAAGCAAGTAAGAATGGTTAACATCAAGGAGGATATCAATCAAGATGAAGACGATACATATTTAGATTCTAACCTTGAAGAGGTTGACGATGTGAATTCTACTAGGCAAATAGAAAACCAACAACAAAAAGCTCTTGATCAAGATATAAAGAATAATTCTGATATGGGGAATCCCTTACAGCAGAATCAAAACGATGTGAAAGAAATTATCGAGTTTTGGGATAGTAATGGATTTGGTTTTACCAACGTGAGTGCGAAACAGCAGCTGTTAGTTTGGTTAGATGATTCTAGTTTTTTACAGCCGAAAGAAATGATTTTAAAAGCCATGAATATTGCCTGTGCCAATAACAAGCGAAGGCTGAGCTATGTGGTTGGCATTCTGAAAAACTGGGAAAATGAATCGTTACTAACGATTGAAGAAATTGATTCCTACCATGAGAACCAAAAGCCCGTTCTAAAGCAGGGGAAATCAACCCAATCATTTCCTGCAGGTAGAGCGATTCCAGATGGATTTGAACTCGACCTTACGGCAGGTGAAGAGTGATGAGTATAGCAGAAAAAGCATTTTTAGGAAGCTTGATAAAAGCGGAATATTTACTCAAGGATACCGTGATCCAGCCTGAACAGCTGGAAAGTACACGGCATAAGGAAATCATGCGAAGGATGCTGGATTTAACACAGGCGGGTAAAAATATAGATTTAATCTCATTCACAACCCTACCAGACCTCGAATCCTTAGGCGGAATGTCATACCTTTCTGAGCTGTTATCGTATGCAGATCTGGAGAGATTTGACGGGATAGAGAAGCTCATTCTTGATCTGTGGAAGGAACGGGAAAAGAGAAATATCTTAAATGTGGCAGCCATAAATGATTGGGAGATTGCTAAGGTCATTGGTGAATTGGATAAAATTAACCAAGCAAAGATGGATGATCACACGTCCTTACATCAGGCATTATCAGATATCTATGAGGCACCATGGGAGGATCAACTAACGCTGAGAAGTGCAACTACGGGTATAAAAAAACTCGACGAAGTGACGGGAGGCTTTCAGGAGGGAGAAGTGACGATCTTAGCAGCAAGACCATCGATGGGAAAAACCGACGTCATGCTTCATTTTGCAAAAATGTCGGGCTGGGCGGGTTATTTGCCGCTACTATTCTCCCTAGAAATGCCTGAAAAGCTGATAACTTCCCGTTTAATTGCTTCGACAGGGGGATTTAACCGTGGGAAAATGAGGGATCCAAAAAGAATGTTGAATGAAAATCAAAAGAATAAATGGTCGGATGTGATTGGAGATCTCAGTGATACGCATATACAAATTTTTGATGGGTCTGGACAAAGTATAGCCGAAATGAGAGCGAAAACGAGAAAAATGATGAATCAGTTTCCACACAAGAAACCAATCCTTTTAATCGATTACTTAACACTGATTCATTCTGGTCAATTTTACGGAGGGAACGCCCATTTACAAGTAACGGAAATATCCAAATCTCTTAAAGCGCTGGCGAAGGATTTTAACTGCCCCGTTATTTGTTTGGCGCAGCTTAATCGGTCGGTAGAATCAAGAGTGGATAAAAGGCCGATGATGTCTGATATCCGGGAATCGGGCAGTGTGGAACAGGATGCTGATGTCATATTGTTCTTGTATCGTGAGTCGTATTATGAAAAGGAAACTCAGAATCATGCACTTGAAATCATTGTTTCAAAAAACCGAAATGGTCCGGTAGCTACCATCCGAGTGAATTACAACGAGCATACAGGAAGAATTGAGGACCACAGGGAATAATGTCATCTCCTTGTAAACATTCATTAACCATTTATGAATAATAAAAATCTATTACTGAGGTGTAGCCGCATGCTTGTAAAAGATGCTTATTTTGATAGTTTACGTTTTCAAGAATCTGCGTTGGCCCATTACATCCATCATTTACTTGGAGAGATGAAAATTTCATTGGATGACGATATGTCCAAGCTAGACTTTCAACAGGCAGATCATCAGAAAGTAAGGGAAATGATACAAAACAATGTATTAGGTATACATAAAATTCGCATCTACTCACTGAAGATGAACCAGAAGGATTTTGTTTTTATCTATGCAGCCAGCGAGCAAGAGGCCATCCAGTTCTATACTAAATCATTTCATCAAACCCCATTGAACTGTCACGAATATTCACTAGATTTTCAGCTTGCTAGAGGGAATGATGTGATTTCGTTTCGTGACATTAGAAAGGAATACGAGGATCTACCTGCCATAGCGGGGTATTTTAACAAGACATATAGCTAGGTAGTAACTTGAAAGGGGGAATATTCATGAGTAAACGAACGGGAACTATCGCCATGATCACAGCAGTTACCAGTATCGCATTCTATTCATTGACATCACAGAAAGAAGAAACGGCACATGAGATCAGTCTTCAGGTTACTGTAAATCAAGTGAGTGATGTACCTATTACGTTTGTCGATATCATTGATGGCGATACCATTATAGTGAATGTTTAAGAAAGTCCATGTCACCTCTCTACTAGTAAAACCAGCAGAATAAACTAACTTTACAAAAGATTTTTCCTACCCATTTCATTCTAAAAACCATAAAAAGCCACACAGTTATATAAAAGCTGTGTGGTGAAATGAGAGGTATCTCTAGAAAAGTCCACAAATAAATATTTTTTGATTCAATTTTATCTTGTTTATTCCAAAACGATTCAAAATGAATGGAAACAAACCACTTTTTATGGCAGTATTTCTTCAGTGAAATAATCCAGTACCATACATCCAGCTCCCTGGGCTACGATGTTGTAGGCTGCGGTTGATTTTATAATCTGAACATGACTTTTAGGATAGTGCATGAGTCGATTCTTTGCTGTTTCAGAGACCACTTCGTAAAAAAGAGGTTTCGGGACCAAGGTTCCTCCGCAGACAACGATATCCGGTCGCAAAAGGAAAATTAGATTACTAAGGCCGATGCCAAAATAATAAGCTGCATCCTTCACTACCTCAAGGCAAAGAGGGTCTTCTTGCTCAAGAGCATTTAAAATATGATGAAAATCGATTTCATCTACATCATTAATCCTATCTTGAAGGAAAGAAACACGATCACGCTTCATCCGACGGACCACTTCGTTACGGATGGCTGGCAAGCTGCTATATGCTTGTAGACAACCATACGAGCCGCATGAGCAACGCCGTCCGTGTATATCAACTACTATATGTCCCATGGCATCATCCATCTCCATTTTATTACGAACCAATCTACCTTGTAAGATGGTACCGCAACGAATTCCCATATCACTTGAGACAAAAACTAAATTATCTGTTTCTTTCCAATAGTTTTTACGGTATTCAGCTAATGCTGCTAGATTTGTTCCGTTATCTATGAATACATTAGTATGACTATATTGTTGTAAATAGTCGACGATGTTAAGGTTGTCCCAGCCCGCTGCAGGAAACAGCCGTGGGTTTATGATAACCCCAGTTTCTTTGTCAATTGGATCAAGAACGCCAATTCCCATTCCCAGCAATTTCTCTCTTTGAATATTGTGTTTGGACAGTAGATCATCGACACATCGGGAGACAAAATTTAATGTGTACTCTCCCGTGCATTGTGAATCCATCCTTAATTTTTCACTGTCTACGATATCTAATTTTAAATCAAGGAGCAGCACTGTGGTGTATAGGTTGGTGATTTCAACACCAATTAGATAATAAGCGCTAGGCTTGATGACATACATCAAAGGTTTACGTCCTCCACTTGACTCCCCAATTCCACTATCGTAGATAAGTCCTTCCTGAACAAGCTCGTCCAGTAAACGTGTACATGTCACATGTTTGTATCCAGTAATTTCAGTAAGTGTATTAATCCTGACCGGTCCTAACTTACGAACTAGGCTATATAAAAGTTTTAGACTCTTTGTTTTAGGTGATGTTAAGCCTGCAAATTGCTTGAACATATACTTCCTCCAAATCAATAAGGGTATTTTATATTTTAGCTGATTAATTCATATAGGAGAAGATAATACGAAGAACTTTCTTCAATTTTGAAAAAAAGAAACCTGATAGATAGTGATTAACAGTATATTTGAAGATTTTTTATATAAACTTTTTTTCAAATCGGTATTTAGTTATTTACAAAGTCAGCAAAATCTATTACACTTTTTTTATAAATTGGTATGAAAAAAGGAGATATTTTTAATGCATAAACTGCAAGATATTTTAGAAGCTAGAGATTTCATCATAAGTAAGACTGGCAATCGTCCAACGATTGGTATGATTTTAGGATCAGGATTAGGAACTCTTGCAGATGAAATCGCGAACCCTGTCACAATTCCTTATTCCGAGATTCCTCACTTCGCAAAATCTGAAGCAATTGGCCATGCAAACGAATTAGTAATCGGGGAACTAATGGGAAAGACCGTAGTGGCGATGAAGGGACGTTTTCATTATTATGAAGGCTTTACGTTAGATGAAGTCACTTTTCCAGTTCGTGTAATGAAGGCGTTGGGTGTAGAGAATCTACTCATTACGAATGCATGTGGTGCTATTAATACAAGCTTCAACCCAGGAGATTTAATGTTAATTACGGATCATATCAATTTAGTCGGTACAAATCCATTGATTGGGCCAAATAATAATGAATTAGGAACCCGTTTCCCTGATGTTTCTCAAGTATATAATCGTGAATTACGAAATATTGCTGCTAATGTAGCAAAAGAACAAAATATCACCTTACAACAGGGCGTTTATGCTTGGTGGAGTGGACCAGCGTACGAAACTCCAGCTGAGATTCGTATGATTCGAGCATTAGGAGCGGATGCTGTTGGTATGTCAACTGTCCCAGAGGCGATTGTAGCGATTCACGGAGGGTTGAAAGTACTTGGTATTTCCTGTTTAACCAATATGGCATGCGGGATTCTAGATCAACCATTAAGCCATGATGAAGTCATTGAAGTGGCTGCTATGGTAAGAGAGAAATTTATCAACCTAGTTAAGGAAACCATTAATAGAATGTAATCGTTATATTTTCATGCTGACTTTTTATCATCATGATAAAAAGTCAGCTAAAGATGAATGATCTTTTCTACTTTTAGGAAACGAGTTTTAGTCCTATGGTTGCACCTAAAATCAATGCAATACAAGCAATTCTTCTCCAATCTTTTGATTCGCCGTAAATCATAATGCCTAACAGTGCACCACCAGCTGAGCCAATTCCTGTCCATATTGCATATGCGGTCCCCATAGGTAGAGTTTTCATGGCGTAGGCAAGAAAAAGAAAACTAGATCCAAATCCGAGAATTAATAGTAATAAGGATTGCCAATTACGACTGGTATTCAATTTATTTATGGTAACCACACCAAATGCTTCACATAATCCTGCGAAAATTAATGATATCCACGCCATTAGGACTCAGCCCCTTCTTGAGTATCGTCTTTTGTTAATAATTTCAATCCAAGAACACCAGCTAGTAAAAGTAAAATCAACATCATTTTTTCCACCTTGATGGGTTCTCCAAAGAATATGATTTCAGATATCACCGTTCCTGCTGTCCCCAATCCTACAAAAACGGCATATACCGTACCGACAGGAAGTTTCCGTCCAGCCATTATGATTAAATAGAAACTCACAATAATCGAGATCACTGTTCCAGTCCAAGTCCAAAAACCATTTGCATGTTTTAGACCTATCACCCAAAACACTTCAAAAAATGCCCCAATAAACACTTTCATCCAATTCGCATTCATTACCTATTACCTCCAATAATAATTTTTTTAAAACAAAAAAAGCCTGAGAGATCACTGTTAAACAGTATCTCCCAGGCTTTTATCCTTCCGTGACACAGCATGGCTGTGAGTTTTCTCTCGGACCAGACCAACACAGTGGTTGCGGAACCCTAGAAAACATTTACGTATACAATTACAATCGATTATATAGATATTTAATATTTATTCAATAGTAAAATATGTAAAAATGAGACTATAGGCAATAGAAGGAGGTATTTCTGGTGACAATGATTTTCATGTTTCAAAAAAATATGATTATTGAATTGCTAACGTTCTAAATTTAATATAAATTACAGATATCGAAACGTTTTTGTGGAGGTTTTAAAATGGCTACAATGAAAGATATATCAAAAAAAGCTAATGTTGCACTTTCTACCGTTTCAGCTGTCATTAATCAATCAGCATATGTCAGTCCGGAACTTACGAAAAGAGTGATGCAAGCTATCGAGGAACTAAATTACAGACCAAATGCAGTAGCACGAAGTTTGAAAAAGAAGAGCACCGACACCATTGGTTTCATCGTGACAGATATATTAAACCCATTTTATCCGCCAATGATCAAAGGGATTGAGGATGTAGCGTTTAATCATAATTTCAATGTTATCCTTTGTAATACATCAAATGAACATTCTAAAATTTTGACCTATTTAGAACTAATGCTAGAAAAACAGGTTGATGGTCTCCTTTTAGCGAATATTGCTTTATCGGAGGATTTAATCGAAATTGAAAAATCAGGATTACCATATGTTCTCATTAATAGAAAACCCCCATTCTATGATAAGAATTTTGTTGGAGTGAATAATCCACTCAGTTCTGAAATAGCAGTTAATCAATTAGTTTCCCAGGGTTACAAAAGAATTGCTTATTTTGGAGGAGATTTGAAAATAAACACTGCAAGAGAAAGAAAAGCTGGATTTATTAGCTGCATGACTCATCATGGTTTAGACCTGGATCCGATGCTTGTCTTTGATGGGGAATACACGTTGGAATCGGGATATTCCAATGTAAAACAGATGCTCGAACAAGTGGAAACGTTACCTGATGCAATTTGTACGGTAAGCGACATAGTGGCTTTCGGAGTTATTAAAGGACTTAGAGATTCTGGGATTCGTGTTCCAGAGGATATTGCTGTCATCGGAAATGATAATAGCTCTTTTTCCGAAAACTTTCTTGTTCCGCTATCTAGTGTCGATCACTCTACATATGAAATGGGTAAATTATCGATGGAGTTGCTTTTACAGCTGATCAAGGATAAGAATGAAAAGGTGCCTAGACAAATAACACTTACTCCTTCTTTAGTTATTCGTGAAAGTTGCGGGTATACGAAAAATAGTGTCAATTATTGAACTTCTGCAGGTAAAAAAGTGAGACAGGAACAGAGAGAGGATACTTGTATGGTACATCTAAAAGCAAAGTATTTTACCTATTTACTCAATGTTTCGGTCTCATATAAAACATAGGTTTTACAATATTCAGAAAAAACTATTGATTTTAAAATCAATTCTATTTATACTAAATTCATGAAACGAAACGTTTCGGTGAAAAAGAAACAAATAAACGGTTTCATCACTTTGGTTTTCTGTTTTCACAAGTTAGAAGTCTATTTTACTTTTTCCATATAGTTAATAGATCTATTGGACAGTAGGAAACCAGGTGTTTTGGACCAATAGAAGTAGTAGATATTTATCTTTGTTGAAATCTATTATTTTTTATTATTGAACGAAACGTTTCGCTGAGTCTTAATGATGATACTAAATGGAGGGATTATTTTGGAAAAATTAATTATTACAGTTGCTCCAACTGGAGCTCAGACAACACGCGAACATACCCCTTATGTGCCACTTTCACCAAAGGAAATCGCAGATTCCGTTTATGAAGCTTATCAAGCGGGAGCGTCCATCGCACATATTCACGTCAGAGATGAAAGCGGTAACAATACCCTTGACTTAGATACGTATATTGAGACAGTGAATCGTATACAGGACAAATGTGACATTATTATTAACTTAACGACGGCTGGTGGAGTGGCGATGGACGATGAAGATCGGCTGCGTGTATGTGAATTAGGCTCTGAGATGGCAACGTTTGATGCTGGTACTATGAATTTCGGAACTGATGTCTTTTACAATACACCAACTTTTTTAGAGCGTTTGGCCATAAAAATGAAAGAATATCAGATAAAACCTGAAATTGAAATATTCGATGTTGGAATGATTGAAAATACAATGCGAATTGTTAAAAAGGGCCTGATGGAACCTCCATTTCATTTCCAATTTGTATTAGGTATTCATGGCGGCATGCCGGCTACACCAAAAAATTTAATGTATTTAACGGAATCTATTCCACCTGGTTCAACCTGGTCAGCTATTGGAGCGAGTAAGGACCAACTAGCTATCAATACCATGAGTATTCTATTGGGAGGACATGTCCGAGTAGGAATGGAAGACAGTGTTTATTATCGTCGGGGTGAATTAGCTAAAACAAATGCTCAATTTGTTGAAAGAATTGTAGATTTGTCTAGAACGTTAGGAAGAGAAATTGCTACACCAAACGAGGCAAGAGAAATTTTAGGACTGGATCCTACAAGAAATAGAAAACTGAAAAATGTGAGTAGTGTCCTTAAGTAATACAGTAAGTGTTGTGGATTTATTAACTTGTCTAACACATTTCAAGGAGGAATACATATGAGAATTGCCATAATGGGTTCGGGTTCCTTAGGTACTATAATTGGGGCCTTGATTACTGCAGGAGGACAAGAAGTAGATTTAATTGATATTAATAAGGAACATGTAGCAGCACTAAATCATTATGGTGCGAAAATTACTGGTTTTATGGATCTTACTGTACCCGTTAGAGCATTGTTGCCTAATGAAATGACTGGTAAGTACGATTTAGTATTTTTACTGACCAAACAAGTATATAACCAAACTTCTTTAGAACAATTACTTCCACACCTCAATCCCGATAGTACCGTTTGTACGCTACAAAATGGTATACCTGAGGATTTTGTTTCTTCTTATATAGGGCGCGAAAGAACCATTGGGGGAGTAGTAGGATTTGGGGCAACATGGTTAGGACCTGGTGTTTCTGAACTCGCAACAGAAGTACATACGTTAGAAAATTATGCCTTTGACATTGGAGAACTAGATGGGAGGTTGACTTCACGTCTCGAGAAAGTAAAAAAGGTTTTGGATTTAGTAGGTCATTGTCATATCTCAGATAATATCATGGGAATCAAATGGTCAAAACTTTTAATGAATGTAACATTTAGTGGCATGTCAGCTGCATTAGGCTGCCTTTTTGGTGATGTTTTAGCTAGTGAGACAGCCATGCAAAGTTTAGCACATATTGCAGATGAAACCATAAAGGTTGCACGAGCACATGGAATTAAATTAGAACTCATGCAAGGAAAAGATATGGAATTCCTTGAGCTCCAAGACGAAAGTGATATTCCGAATAAAATGGATTTTTATCAAGAAGTATGGGGCCCTCATAGTAATACAAAGGCGAGCATGCTGCAAGACTTGGAGAAGAATAGAAAGTCAGAAATTGACTATATCAACGGCTTCGTATCTAAAAAGGGAAGGGAAGTAGGAATTAAAACCCCTTACAATGATCTTGTTGTCAAATTAGTGAAAGAATCTGAGAATCATGGTTGTCCTCCAGAGTTCACAGTGAATATTAAACATTTTGAGCCTAGTTTAGTAACTACGGTAATCGACCATGATTAAAAATATTGCTGTATTAGGTGCAGGTACCATGGGGCATGGCATAGCAGAAGCTTTTTCGATGTATGGATATGACGTTAATCTGTATGATACAGACGAAAAAAGATTAAAGGATGCTCTAAAAGAAATTGAAGAAGAGCTAAAAATGTTGGTAGATGCCAACTTTATCGAGTCACAATCTGTACAGTTAACTCTGGAGCGAATTACAATATGCACGGATTTAAAGCAAAGTGTTGAAGATCGTGATTATGTCATTGAGGCTGTTCCTGAAATAATAGAGCTTAAGCAAAATCTTTTTAAGCAATTGGATGAATATTGTCCATCACATACGATTTTTGCCAGCAATACGTCGAGTCTGCCTTTAACCAGTATGATGGAATATATCAGTGACAAACGGAAAGAACAAACGATGGTAAACCATTGGTATAATCCAGGTCATTTGATGCCCCTCGTAGAACTATCATATTTTGGGAATATGCCAGATAGTATTTTTAAGGAAGTAGAACAATTATATCATTCTATAAAAAAGCAAACGATTAAAGTTCTACAGGATATACCAGGACTAATAGCGAACAGAATTCAACAAGGCATCGCTAGGGAGGTTTTCTCTCTCATTGAAATGGGGGCTGCAACCCCAGATGATATTGATAAAGCACTAAAGTTTGGTCCAGCATTTAGATATGCTACCACGGGACAATTAGAGATAACCGATTTAGGTGGTCTGGATATTTGGTGTACCGTTGGTGATAATTTGTTAAAGGTTATGGATCATTCTCAACATGCCAACGAAATGTTAAGGCAAAAAGTTGAACAAGGAAAACTAGGTATTAAATCTGGTGAAGGATTTTTCGAATATAAACAGGATGAAATATCTGCAGTCAAGAAGAGGTTTGCGGAAAGACTTATCCATCAACTTAAAGCATCTGAGTCCTATATCGATAAATCCTCTATCAAAGAAGAAGTTACTAATTAATACACAAAATAATAGTTTGAGCTATCCTATCCTAATAGGGAGACCTTCCCTATTAGGATAAACACGGAAGTGAGTAGAAAATACATAAATTAATCAAGGAATGGAGTGTTTATACTTGCCACTTATAGCATTGGCTTTAGGAATCGTCATATTATTTATTTTAATCATAGTGTTCAAGCTTAATGCATTTTTATCTCTCATGCTATCCGCTTTATCTGTGGGACTTATCCTTGGTATGGAACCACTAGTCATTGTCAAATCCATTGAAACGGGACTTGGAGGAACTCTAGGACATTTAGCCATCATCATTGGGTTGGGCGCCATTTTTGGAAAAATCATTTCTGAAGGTGGTGGAGCCAATAGAATCGCAACCTCTCTCATTAAAATTTTTGGTGAGAAAAGAGTGGATTGGGCGATTTGCATAGCCTCATTCTTGATGGGGGTCATATTATTCTATGAAGTTAGTTATATTCTAATCATACCAATCGTCTATACAGTTGCCATTGAAGCAAAAGTTAAGCTGTTGAAAGTGGGTCTCCCGTTTCTAGCAGCCATATCAATCACACATGTCTTTTTACCTCCGCATCCAGGACCAACTGCTATAGCAGGTGCATTAGGGGCAAATTTAGGTGTTGTTCTGGGGTATGGCTTGATTCTAGCCATTCCAGCTGCCGTTATTTTTGGACCGCTATTTACAAAGTTATATAAAAATTGGGATATCGAAATTCCCATGCATTTAGTATCAAAGAAAGAATTCAACATGGATGAAGTCCCATCCTTTGCAACGTCCATATTAACCACTTTGTCGCCTGTTATTTTGATTTTGATAGGTGTCATTGCGGAATTTTCATTACCTGAAACTTCTATCATTCGGAAAATTTTAACCTTCATTGGTAATGCTGATATGGCTTTACTTATAGCGCTTTTTATCGCAGTATACGTATTTGGTTTGCATAAAAAAAGAAAGACGATGCCTCAAATCATGAAAATTGTAGAAGAAGCACTGATCGGAATGGGAGGAATCATTTTCATTCTCGGTGGTGGCGGTGCCTTTAAACAAGTGATTCTTGATAGTGGAATGGCAGATTATATTGCTGATTTTACAAGTGGATGGAATATATCACCATTTATATTAGCGTGGCTTATTGCCCTTATCATACGGATTGCTGTTGGGTCTGCGACCGTTACTGTTTTAACTACCGCTGGAATTATGTTACCAATAGTAACAGCTACTGGTGTTAGTCCTGAACTGATGGTACTCGCGATTGGAAGTGCCTCCATTGCTTGGGCGCCACCAAGTGATGTATCTTTCTGGATGACAAAAGAATATCTTAACTTGACTATAGGACAAACAGTTAAAACGGTGTGTTTCATGTATACCCTTGTTGCGATTTATGGAATTCTTGGAGTACTAGCATTGAACATGATTGTTGGGTAATTTTTTTAAGTTAAATAAAATTGTATTTTACCTGGTGTAAAAGAACAGATATCTTAAAATTAACGAAAATACCTCCTTCCAGCGTTGAATGGAAGGGGGTATTATTTATTTCAATATATTAGATAGAACCCCAAACTCTATAAGCAATATTAATAACGTGTTTAATATTATACATTGATCCTCTTATGTTAAAATATTTCCTTCTTCTGTACTAGCAAAACCACATTGTGGACTTAATGCTAAGTTATCTAAAGGAATAGACTGGCTTGCATTATTGATTCGTGCTTGAATGGTGTCAGTATTTTCTAAATCGGCAATTTAATAGTTAAAATATAAAACACCTTAATCAAAAACTCAAACGGTAAGTGGTTTTGTTAGGGCTAGGATACACGTTCCTGTAAATATGTTTGAACATGATGATTGGATTCTTTCCTGTGTAACTTCCGTACAAAAATATTATTAGCCAAAAGTGAAACGATGATAAATACCGTACCAAGGAGATCGAACATGGAGACAGGATTCCCTTGAAAGATTGAAATTAAAAGTGTTGTAACGGGAACAACGTTAATGAACAACAGTCCATTTAATGGCGATAGTATACTCACACCGATATTCCAACCAAGTAACGCAATAACGCCAGGGAAGATTATCATAAACAATAAATGCGGGCTTACTGCTTTGATGTTACTTTCTGATGGAAGTGATATATATCCAAACAGCGTTGCCCCTGCTACAAGAACTATGGCCGTAATCGTTCCAAGTAAACAGCTTAATGTTGAATACCGTAAAACGGACCACCCGCTAAACTCACGACCACCCATCGTGTAAATAACCCATCCAATAACGGCCATTAATATGAGTATGAAAGGTATAAAATGATCCGTGGCACCTAGAAATGCTTGAATATTACCTTTTGTTATCACTAACATGGCACCAATAAATGACACGAGCACACAAATTAATGTGAAGAAATGGGGGCGCTTTTTAAAAGTCAGCCATACAATCACAATGGAAATCATAGGCATAAGTGATTCCATTATGGAGGCCACCATCACTCCTGATTCACCTAATAAATCTTCTCCCCAGAAGATGAATAGATTATAGACAGTAAACGCCATTGTACCGAAAAACCACAATTTAAAACCTTTTCCTTCAAATCGAAAAGCCTTCATTCCTTCTTTCCATAGCAGTATTGGTAGTAGGATAAGTGTTACAGCTCCATAACGAATGACTGTAAAATAAAAGGGATCAATATATTTGAAAGCTGCATGTGCTACAGGAAACATGGCTCCCCATGAAGCTGCAGCAATAAAACATAAAATCGCACCTAATAGAACATTGTTTTTCAATTTTCTGTTTCTCCTCTCTTCTCCCAAATTAACTGAATTTATCATCTATCTTTTTGGTAATCTTGTAAAATGAATGTTTATAATGATTTCCATCATTTTTTTTGATATCATAAAATGAATAAGAATACGGGTAAAGGGTTGAAAAATAGTGGAATTTAAGGACTTGGAGATTTTTCAGATGGTGGCCGAAAAGGGAACAATCACAGAAGTGGCTAAAGAGTTTAGATATGTGCAATCCAATATTACATCGAGAATTCAAAAACTCGAAACCGAGTTGAATACCCCTTTGTTTAACCGACATCGCCGCGGGATGAGTCTGACACCTGAAGGAAAAAAACTATTAACTTATAGTAAACAAATATTATTGTTATCAGATGAAATGAAAAAAGCCGTTCAAAGTAAAGATGAGCCGCATGGGAAATTAGAGATTGGAACCATTGAAACAGTCTTTCATTTACCTGAAATATTATCTAAGTTCATTAAGAAATATAAGAATGTTGATTTATCACTATATACTGGTGTAACCGAAACATTAGAGGAAGATGTATTAAACCATAAGTTGGACGGAGCGTTTGTGACAGAATCAGAATTTCATCCCGATCTTGTATCACATGAAGTGTTTCAAGAGGAGCTTGTCTTAATCTCCGATATGCGCGCCTCCACATTAGAAGAGTTGAATGGGCAGCCTATTTTATGTTTTGGAGAAGGTTGTGGATACCGAGCACGTCTTAAGGCTTGGTATAAAGACCAAAACATAACACCTCAAAAAATAATGGAATTCGGTACATTAGAAACTATCTTGCGTAGTGTTTCGATGGGACTTGGTATTACATTTGTTCCAAAGTCAACTGTCATCCATATGGAAAAAAGTGGACTCATCCAATGTCATTCACTTCCGGATCAATACAGTAAGATTAAAACCGTTTTTATTCGAAGAGCCGATACGTATTTAACTTCAACCATTGAAAAATTCATCGAAACATTTGAACCGAATAACTGAAAAAATAGAAGTGTCTAATAAATTCTTAAAATCTCCATATTGAAATAAATGGTATAATTTAACAACATTAAGGTGACAGGCACCATCCAGTAAAAATGGATGGTGCCTGTCACCTTTTATGCTTAATGGAGGAATAAGAGATTCGTCCCATTAAGGGGTTTTTCCATGTGTTTAATATGATTTAGACCATTAATTTTAAATTTCAATAAAGTTGCACGAGTTCAGCGAATCTGTCAACGAACAACCATTACGATATCGCTTTCATTAATAAATACGAATGATTGGTTGAGTTTTAATTATTATCGTTCGTGTTTTGGTGAAAATTTCTACTTGTCATTGTTAAAAATATAGGATATTATAATCAAAAGACAAACGATAGGGGTTGTGTTAGGTGTTTGGTACCCAGACGAAAAAGGTAATGTTACTTGGATCAGGTGAACTTGGAAAAGAGACGATCATTGAGGCTCAGCGTCTTGGGCTGGAGACGATTGCGGTTGACCGTTATGAAAATGCTCCGGCGATGCAGGTGGCCCATCGTTCTTATGTTGTGGACATGCTTGATGGAGAAGCACTTCGTAGAGTGATAGAAAAAGAGAAACCAGATTTGGTGGTTCCCGAAATCGAGGCGATTGCTACCGAAACATTGGTGGACCTTGAAAACGAAGGTTTTCGTATCGTACCGACAGCTAAGGCTGTGAACCTGACCATGGATAGGGAAGGAATTCGCCGATTGGCAAGCGAAGAACTAGGGATTCCAACAGCGAAGTACGCTTTTGCGGACACACTATACGAACTACGGAATGCTGTACTGAAAATCGGCACTCCCTGCGTCATTAAACCCATCATGAGTTCTTCTGGAAAAGGGCAAACGGTTTGCCGTTCAATAGAGGATATAGAATGTTCATGGAATGAGGCGATGGCAGGTGGAAGAGGTAAAAAATCCCGAATGATCGTGGAGGAATTTATCCATTTTGATTCTGAAATCACTCTTTTAACAGTACGCTCTGCTTCTGGAACTACCTATTGTTCTCCTATTGGGCATGTGCAAAAAGATGGGGACTACATTGAATCTTGGCAGCCGCATGACATGTCGGAGGAACAAATTCTTGAGGCGCAAGCAATTGCAAAAAAAATCACCGATTCACTCGGCGGGTACGGAGTTTTTGGAGTGGAATTATTCCTTTCTTCAAATGGTGTCTATTTTAGTGAAGTGTCACCACGACCACATGATACGGGGATGGTTACCATGGTTACCCAAGATTTATCCGAATTTGCCTTACATGTAAGGGCCATTTTAGGCTATCCGATTCCGGATGTTCAGCTATTGAAACCAGGTGCAAGTCATACGATTAAGGCCACAAAAGAAAGTATGACCTACCAAATATCTGGTGTAGCTGAAAGCTTATCGTTCCCTCAAACACAGGTTAGAGTATTTGGAAAACCAGAAACAAAAGTGGGACGACGAATGGCGGTAGTGTTAAGTAACGGGGAATCTGTAAATGAGGCTAGAGAACGGGCGGAATTAGCAACTTCTAAAATAATGATAACATATGAAGATTAACTCTTTGGAATCAACAAGACCATACTATGTGGAAAGAGGGATGGATGTATGCATACAAAAAATCGTTGGTTAATCGCTTTGTCGGCGGTTGGAATACATATTTCGATTGGTTCGGTTTACGCTTGGAGTGTTTTCACAAAACCACTTCAACAAGAAATGGGCTGGGGATTAAAGCAGATTTCCTTTACGTTTAGTTTGGCCATTCTATTCTTAGGGTTATCTGCAGCCTTTTTAGGGCATTTTGTAGAGAAGTTTGGTCCGAGAGCAGCAGGAACACTAAGTGCTTTGTTTTTTGGGGCTGGAGTTGCAGGGGCAGGTTTTGCCATTCAAGTAGAATCATTGCTATTACTCTATTTATTTTATGGAATGATCGCTGGAATTGGGTTGGGAGTTGGGTATATTACACCTGTTTCTACACTGGTAAAGTGGTTCCCTGACAGAAGAGGTCTTGCTACAGGGCTAGCGATTATGGGGTTTGGATTTGCTTCCTTAATCAGCAGTCCGATTATGAATTATTTAATCGTGAATTATGGAATTTCGAATACCTTTTATCTATTAGGAGCGGCCTACTTCATTATCATATTTTGTTCTGCTCAATATCTTGCTCCGCCGAAAGCGGGCTGGGTACCGAAGGGTACCGAGGCAGCAGGCCATAAATCAGGCGGTTTGAAAATAAAACAGGATTTGCGTCAGTTAACTGCCAATGAAGCAGTCAAAACAAGACAGTTTTGGGCATTATGGTTGATGTTATTTATCAATGTTACCTGTGGAATTGCGATTCTTTCTGTTGCATCGCCGATGGCGCAAGAGTTAGTAGGAATGTCAGCAACCGGGGCAGCAACAATGGTTGGAATCATGGGGTTATTTAACGGCGGTGGAAGGATTGTCTGGGCTACCATCTCTGATTACATTGGCAGACCAAATGTCTACACACTATTTTTTGCTTTTCAAATTTTTGCTTTTTTTATGCTTCCAAATATAACAGTAGCTATTCTATTTTCTATAATCGTTTATATGATCATGACTTGTTATGGAGGAGGCTTTTCTTCCATACCTGCCTATATCGGTGATTTGTTTGGAACGAAGCAGCTTGGGGCTATACATGGATATATTTTAACTGCATGGGCAGCAGCCGGTCTAGCAGGACCCATTTTTGTATCATGGGTCAGGGAAACAACCGGAAGCTATCAAGGGACATTAGTCATTTTTTCAGGAATCTTTATTGTCGCTCTAACCGTTTCAATCCTCATCCGTCTTGATATCAAGAAAATAAGGACCATGAGTGAAAATCAAATGATGAAAAATGCGGGGGAATTTTTAGAAAGTGAGCTTACTTAAGTCTTTTTGCAAAAAGCTGCCAATTGGGCAGCTTTTTCTGTTCACCTCACATCTAAGTTGCTTTTAGATGAGATGATTTTTATCAAGCTTTACAAAATCACCTTCTTTGATTTGATTCTTTTGAAACCATCCAAGATTCATTTCGAGAGCATAATGATAATAAATTAATGGATCATAGGTAGGACATATCTCCTCTTTACATGGCACCATATCTAGTATTTTTAGAATTCTCCCATCCGAATCAAGAAATGCAATTGATAAAGGAATTAAGGTGTTTTTCATCCAGAAACCGCCATATGTTTCTTCTGAAAACACAAATAGCATCCCCTCGTTTTCGGGTAACTTTTCTACAAACATTAAGCCCTTGTCTCTTATTTTTGGAGTATCTGCAACTTGAACAGTGATGTTGATTGTCCTTTCTCCACTGTAAACTTTAATCATTTTCGTTTGAAGACTTGTTTCTTTTTTTGGACGAAATAGAAAACCAAATAATTTAATTCTATTTTTCAATTTATTCACTCACCTTGTCTTTTACCTTTCATATAAAAAGGTAGAAAGTTGGAGATAAAACTCCTTTTCACTTCCACTACCTATGTTATGGTTTAAATATTAACTTTGATAAGTAAAAAAAGTGTAAGTACGACCTAATCTCCTTCTGACATAATCGATTCTTATATTAGATTTTTTTTACCCGAATTTCATGATATCCTAATTAAGTATAAGAATAGCAGGAGGTAGTAAAATGGCGATAGTCGATATTACAGTGATTCCGGTTGGGACAGGCACACCAAGTGTCAGTGAGTATGTAGCTGAAATACAAAAAGTTCTTCAACAGTATGAGGGAAAAGTGAAGTATCAGTTAACCCCAATGAGTACGCTAATTGAAGGTGATTTAAAATTATTGCTTGAGATTGTTCAAGAACTACATGAAGTACCATTTCAAAAAGGTTTGCAAAGAGTATGTACGAATGTTCGAATTGATGATCGGCGCGACAAAGAAAATACAATGGAGCGTAAGCTACAATCGGTTCAGGCAAAAATATAGCGTGACGAAGTGTTTATATAAATAATGATGCAATACATAATAATATTATGTTAACTGGATATTTTTTTATATTTTACATCATTAAATAGATGATGAAAAGGAGGGAGTGCAACACAATGGATTTTGAAACGGTAATGCAGGAATTGGAAGCTCTCAGCAATGAAAGATTGAAAAAGATGTACATAGGAAATGGTGCGCAGGAACCGCTTTTTGGTGTAGCTACAGGTAAAATGAAGCCGATTGCAAAAAAAATTAAGATAAATCAGCCATTGGCCGAGCAGCTTTACGCTACTAGGAACTACGATGCCATGTATTTTGCCGGCATCATTGCGGACCCAATGGCAATGACGGAGGCTGATTTTGATCGTTGGATGGATGGTGCGTATTTTTATATGCTGTCAGATTATGTAGTCGCAGTCACTTTGGCAGAAGCTGATATTGCACAAGTTATTGCCGATAAATGGATCGCAAGCGGTGAAGAACTTAGAATGTCGGCAGGCTGGAGCTGTTACTGCTGGCTTTTGGGTAATCGCCCGGATAGTGAATTTAGCTCAAGCAAGCTTGCCAGTATGCTTGACCAGGTGGAAAAAACGATTCACGATTCTCCTGATCGAACGAAATCTGCTATGAATAATTTTATTTACACAGTCGCAATTTCCTATCTGCCGCTCCATGAAAAGGCAATTGAAACCGCAAAGTCAATTGGCCCAGTTGAGATGAAGAGGGGTAAGAAAAAACCCAGCATCCTGCTAGCTTCAGAAAATATTCAAAAGGAATTAGATAGAGGGAAGCTTGGGTTCAAACGCAAATATGTAAGGTGTTAGCATAGTTTGTAGAGTAAATATAATAATATTATGTTAACTTGAATAATAAAAGCCAACTAGAGCCAGGAACTATCCTAATTAAGGATGTTCCTGGTTTTTCAATGGATTATTTTGTCAAATCTAGTAGAATAGTAAGAGGAAGTAGCATGATTGTAAGGAGTCTTTCAAAGTGAAAAATATTATTATCGTTACAATTTTTATAATGATTTGTATAACCGTTGCCACATTCTTTTTCGAAATGCACCCAGAATTAACTACGCCAGGAATGAATCAACCAATTGAAGAGCATGAGGCGAAAGAATCAGAACCACTTCAAACAAGCCCATTACTGCCAATTTATGAAGACGACTCAATCGGATACTCGCTACAAAACGATCAATTACAAATCACCTTCAATAAAGGAAGAGATTGGATCTTAGTCCCCGTTGAAAAAGAGAAATTATTTGCAGGAGAATATAATGGGAACGAGCAAGAACTAATTGGAAATAGCTATATCCTTACGAAAAATCGTGCTGCCTTTTTATATTCAGAAGGCAACAGCATCAAATTGAAATATTCTCTAAACCATGGAGAAACATGGGAAGATAGTGTTGTGACGGCTCAATATCCTCCAATCCGTTTCCGAAAGGTTGAATTTTTAAATGAAAAGTTTGGTTATGTCATCATCTCAGGTGATCGAACCATGTCACAAGAATGGACGACCGTATATATCACGAATGATGGCGGTAAGCATTGGAAAGGGACAACCCATTCAAATGTCACTAGATTAATTTATGATGGAGGCTTTGTTGACGAAAACACAGGCTTCCTTTCATTCGGAATCCTTAATCCTGTTGAGCCAGATCTTTACATCACACAAGATAGTGGGAATTCATGGAGTAAAGCAAATATTACGATTCCAGAAAAGTATCATGAAATCTTTGTGATGGCTGAAGTCCCTTTTAAAGAAGAAGACCATTTGGCCGTTTATATCAATCAAGGGCCTAATGGGGACTATGAAGGTGGGAAAATAAAGGGGAAATTTATTTCAAACGATAATGGCAACCCTTGGGAGTTTTCTATGGAGGTCCGCCAAATGAATCTGAATAAGAAGAAAATAGGAGGCTGGTTGTTTTTCTTTAATGCCATTTGGCTCTGATGAACCCTAATGGGCTACTTCTTTTTACAATCGAAATAAAATGTAGAGTAAACAGACAATCGAATTTTTAAATACGATTGTTTGCAGCCGAAACCACATATGGATTTCGGCTTTTATTTTCATTGTTCAATAAATTTTTGTTCTTGAATAATCGAGTTTATAATATGAATAGATTCCCATTCGCCTCTAGAAAGAAAGGTGATGGGATATTTTTTTGGAAAAAGGGTTTTGCTAATTTGATTAGGTGACAAACCAACTTCGGAGAGCTTGATAATTTTTCCTTGGAGTTCCAACAAATAATCTAGCTTTCTCTGTAAAGCAGCACGCCCATCCTTTAAAAAGCCTGCATGGCAGCAAAATACCTCCCCAAAATCATAGGTTAATACTCTCTGTAAGGAGTCAATAATGGTTGGAATGCTTTCTTCACGTAAAATAACCTTTGTCTTTTCCTGGCAATACAAATCCCCCGTAAACAGTTGACCAGTTTCCCGATTTAAAAAAGCCAAATGATCAATCGCATGACCAGGTGTATCAATTACGTCCCATATGGCATTGCGGGATGAAAAAGTTTTTCCAATTGCCTTTGCATGAAAAGGATGGCGCTTCCCCCAGAAAACCTTTCGATACAACGGATAATCTGGCTTCTGTTTACAATAATCCAGTTTCATATTATTCATATAAATTGGCAACTGCAATTCTTTTTGTAAATAAGCCGCACAGCCTGTATGATCTTCATGAAAATGTGTGATAACCACTTGGTCAATATCTAGTTGTTTGAAAAATGGTTGGAACTCCTTTTCTAATGAAGCTGCACCCGTATCAATGAGAACACCGTCTGCGGCGAAGCTATGAACATTTAATTTTACCCCTTGAAATGCAACAGTACCGTTTCCAGCTTGAACCCCATTTATCGTCTGCTGGCTGAAATTCTTCTTAAGCAACATAAAATGAAACCTCCCCATAACCTTCCCTTTGAAAAATTTTAACACAAAATGAATAGTTATTCATTAAAATAAAAGAATTATCAAACTATTTCTATTCAGAGGTACAAACTCATTTAGCACTCAAGGTTAGGCGTTTTTCATTCAAAAGGAGGGGGTACAAATCCTCACGCTTCTATACGACTGACAGAATAAATTGACTATAAAGTCAGAAGTATGGAGGAGAAAAATGAAAACAGGTAAATTGATTTGGGTTATTTTGATAAGTGTTATACTGGTTCTCCCAATACTCCTTGTTTCTTTTCATCAAAATATCATGCCAACAACTACAGAGCCTAAGAAAGAACCACAAACTGTAACAGAGAGAAGTAAAGAAGGGGAGTCGCCAGATAAACAACCTCAGACACAACCTCAACAACAAGAACCAGAACCTCAACCTGCACCGCCACCACAGGAGCAGCCCCAAATATTATGGGGAGTTGATACCGCTAGTAAGCTAGACCAAGCATTTTTACAATGTGTTGTGGATAACTATGGGAATCCTGCTGTCTTTGGAAGATATTTGGAGACCAAAGAAGGGGTATCGACTGGTTTGACACCAGAAGAAGTGGAGCTTCTTCATAAGCAGGGAATAAAAATTATCCCCATTTACAACCACTTTACAAATGCAGCAACTTATGAAAATGGCACTCAAGAGGCTCAAGCGGCGATAGCCTATGCACAACAGATAGGAATCCCGGAGGGGAAAGCGATTTTCGCAGATATTGAACCGACTTACCCAGTTGATGAAGCGTTTATCCAAGGCTGGGTCGACACCTTACTTGGCTCGCCTTATGAGCCTGGTATCTATGGGGTTTTTACCAACGATAGTGAACTTACCGCTGCCTATCAGGCAGCTATTGCATCCAATCAAAATGTTCAATCTCAAACAATCATCTGGAGTAGCAACCCGGACCCTGGCGTAACTCCACAGGCCAATGCCCCTGAATACCAGCCAGGCGCACCCGAAAATGTACCAGTCTCGATTTGGCAATATGGAATTGATGGAGAAACCTGTAACATCGATACGAATCTAATATCTTAGATTTTTTATGGTAGTGTATTGTTGTTAAAAGAGAGTCTATTCTTAAGGCTCTCTTTTAATTTATTAAAATTAAAATAGTTTGAATTTTGCGGAGAATCTAGTAGTATAATGATGAAATCTAGTAAAATAGGAAAAGAGTTGCCCCAGGATTAAACTTTTAGGAGGTTTTCGCATGAACACAAAAGATAAATGGAATCTGAAACATATGGATCGATTAACTCAGCTAAAGGAACCTCAACCAAACCCACGATTAATGAAGCTAGCCTCTTATTTTAAGGAAGGCGGTACGGCCTTGGATATAGCTTGTGGTCTTGGTGGAAACAGTTTGTTCCTTGCAGGAATGAACAATCAAGTCGAGGCAATTGATATTTCAGACGTTGCAATTAACTATGTCCAAGAACAGGCAGCCAAAGATAATCTCAGTGTACAGCCACGTGTAACAGATCTAACAGATTTGGATACATTAAATTGGCCAAATAACCCCTTTGACTTTATTGTTATGTCCTATTACCTAGATCGCTCACTGTTTCCCATTGTAAAAAACGTTTTAAAGGATGGGGGTTATTTCTTTATGGAAACCTACTATCAATCACCGTACATAGAGGAAAAAGGAGTATCTGACCAATATAAACTAAAGTCAAATGAGTTGTTAGCAGAATTTGGAGATTGGAAGGTTCTTTATTTTGAAGAGAACGAACAAGAAGGTTGGCAATCGATCTTTTGTCAGAAACGCTAAATAATTGTATATAGAAAAGTATTAACTACAAAAATGGGGGAAATTATAGATAAAAACCTGGAGTGGAAAAAATGCTCTTAATATATGTCGCCCTTTTCTTATTTGCAGCAATAAAATGGGGTAGGGTAATTGGAGAAAATGGCGTGAGTATTATCCAACCATCTTATTTTTTATGGTCGGTGACCTATTAAAGAATTTTTTATTCTATAATTATTGGATGTGGACGTATAAAGAAACAATGTTCCTGGAAAATATACTCCGAAATCATACCATTATTAACCTAATCATTATTTTTATTGGGTACCCATCAACGATATTGCTTTTCTTAGGGCGTTTTCCAAATAGTAAATGGAAACAAGGAATGTGGGTTTCATTCTGGGTATTTCTTTATTCCATACTGGAATACATAAATCTTCATTATCTATACTTAATAAGGCATCATAACGGCTGGAGTATGACATGGTCAGTAGTATTTAATGTCGTTATGTTTCCAATGTTGATTATACATCATAAAAAACCTCTATTAGCTTGGGGATTATCGGTTATTTGGATTCTATTTTTGTAAAAGATGTTTCCTATCCCCCTTGAAAAAATGAAATAAAGTTATTTTTTCTCTACTACTTAGCAACTTATTGTCCACCTTTATTCAATTAATTATGGAAAAGGTGGACAATTTTTGTCTGTTACAAAAGAGGCGGGCATAATAGTAGAATAAGTTTATATAGGAGGTATAAATAGTGGAAATGAATAATCTCCCTCCAATGCTGCTAGATAACATTATCTCTCGTGCGGAGAAACTTAATACAACATTACTAAGTGATGCGATGGGCTGTACGGGTGGTATGGATTATCGAATCAGTCCTGTTGCAGCTGGGATGAAAGTAGTCGGGACTGCTACCACATTATCCCTTAAGCCTAGTGATAACGTTTCTTTACACGATGCTATTTACTCCGCAAAGGAAGGGTACGTACTCGTCATAGACGGAAAAGGTGAAACCTCACACGCTTATTTGGGAGAACTATTAACAAGAGCAGCTAAAGCCGTTGGTTTGAAAGGAATTGTGATTGATGGGGCTGTCAGGGATAAGGAAGAGCTAGGGGCATTAGGCTTTCCCGTTTTTGCAAAGGGATTTGTTCCGAATGGTCCATTGAAACTTGGCGGCGGAGAAATAAATGTAACGATAACCTGTGGAGACGTCACCGTTAACCCAGGAGATTTGGTAGTAGGCGATGC
Source organism: Bacillus sp. 7884-1 (assembly GCF_002272245.1). Lineage (GTDB taxonomy): Bacteria > Bacillota > Bacilli > Bacillales > Cytobacillaceae > Neobacillus. The sequence continues at coordinate 29,175 of NZ_NPDD01000016.1, forward strand.
AGACGGTGTCACGATCGTACCTAGACAACAAATAGAAGAAGTATTTCTTAAGGCAGAAAAAAAGTTAGAATATGAGAAAAATAGAATTCTGGAATTTACATTGTACGAAGAAAAAAGAAAGCGCGGAGAAACTCAAGAACCTCTTAAAAGAAAATAAAGAAAATGAAGTGAAACTGCATACGTCATTTTCTTTATTTAAAGGGTTTTTTGAAAGGAGAGGTCCACCATTCTGTTCTTCCCAATCATGTAGTTTTGGTAAAGACCTCTAGTTAAATGTTTCTAGTTATTTGAACCGTAGCTGATTAAATTCGTGAAAATTCGATATCCACCAGGAACCTGGGCATTGATTTGACGGTAGAATACTAGGTTGGTGTATAGGAATGTTCCTTCCCCGTATTTAGCCATTAGGATTCCACTGTTGAAAGGTTCTTCACCAGGGTCTGCCATGGTTACGAATGTTTCATAGTTCGTATCCCATGCAGTTGGGAAGTACAGAGCTCTTTCTTGTACCCATCCATCCCAGTCAGTATCGTTAATCACATTTGGTTGGTTAAAGAGTTCATGTTCCGGTTGAGTAACTGTAACCTTAGCGTTTTCGTCGGTTACTCGGACACGAATGGAAGGTGATCCTATTTCTAATGGATATGGTGGTGTGAATGCACCTCTATTCCATGGATCCCCAGAAGTAACATACTGCATGACTAAATGTCCACCGTTTTCCACATATTCAAGCAAACGTGTATTATTTTGCAATACGTCTGGTCTTCCAAGTGTCGACCTGATACCAGCGACAATTGTATCATATTGTGAAAGATTACCAGCTGCTAGATCTTCAGGTGTTATCTTCGAAATATCAAATCCAGCATTTTGTAATGAATCCGCAATCGTATCAAAGCCGCTGTCAATATAACCAACCTTCAGATTATCTGGCTTTAATAACTCAAATGCCACACCATTTATGTTAGATGGATACATAAAGTAAGAGTCATTAATGTGATCATATTTAATTTCTTGTACGGTAGTATCAAATGTCTTACCATCTGCTTCTGCAATCGCTGCGATGGTGAAATTACCATCATCAACTGTAGAAGGAGGAACTAGCGTGAACGACACTTCTTTTTCTTCAAATCTTTTAGTAAAGTTCACATTTTCCGCTGCTGGTTCACTCGTCCAGCCTTCAGGAAGTTTTAAAGAAACCGCAGCGTTTTTAGAGCTATTCGCATAGTTTTTCACTCGAACAGTGACCGGAATTTCATCTTGAACATCCGCAGTGTTAACTGTGATATTCACTGGGTCCGGTGTAACTCCTAATTCAGGGAGTACACTCACTGTATTGTCTAAGTCGATGACAGAAGTTGTTTTCACACCGTTTTCCTTAAATGTTAGTTGTGCCTTTATGACAGCATCTCCATAAGGTTGGTAATATTCTGCATCAGAAGGAACCGTGACATTAAAGGTAACAGTTTTGGATTCACCTGGCTTTAGGTGCTTTACTTGATTTACACCTTCATGTTTCCAATTATCAGGAGTAAGTAAAGCTGCTTCAATATGTTGGATTTTTTCCTTTCCTTCATTTGTAACCTTAACAGCCACTTGAGTTTTTTCACCTTGAGTCAATACATAAGAACTGATTTCCATATCAACAGCAAGGCTGGAAGAAACGAAACTTACCTGTTGCAGCTGTTCTGCTTTTAGTTCGAGCTTGTGGAGCAAGTCGTTTTTAACACTAGCATCCAATTTCGCTGAGTTTGTACTAGCTATTAATTTTTGAACAGCCCCTAAAGCCTTTTGGGATTCAGGTAAAATCGCTTCACGGTCTGGATACAGCTTAATAATACCTTCTAATTGGTTTTGTAATGTATCCAACTGCTCGCTTATGTTCGCAGCAGGAATGATATCTGCCCATGCATGGAAGTCATAAGGAATTCCAGCAAATAAATCATTTGAATCTGTTTGAACAGCTGATTTAATTAATTTTTGATGGGATAGTCTTGGAGCAACGGGAATATCATTTCCCATACCTTGGCTCTTGTGCAGATACCTAGATGCTTCACCAAGCTGTGGGTAACTCATTCCGTAGATAGGATCAAAGTCACCAATTTCAATTGATGTGGTGGCAGTTCCAGCATTAGCCGGTAAATAAAACTTTTTGATTTGCCAAGGCTCTAATCCATTTTCCAATTGTTCAGGGAATACGTTCGGATCAGCAGCATCTTTAAATGCTTTTTCTGATAATACAGCCATCAATCGATGGTGTCCATGTTGGCTGTCAACATTTTCGAAAGAAGGCATCACAATATCTGGCTGATACGTTCTAATAAATTTGATGAGACGTTCGTACGTAACTTCTTCTCCCCACTTTTCAAGGGTTTCATCTGGTGACTTTGAAAAACCAAAATCATAGATCGCATCGGATGTTGTTTCACTTAAATGATAGGCTTTAACACCATTTACCTTGGCTGCTTCAATCATTTCATTGGAGCGAATAATTCCAAGGGCATTTCCTAATTCATTCCCAATGGCATTTTGACCACCTTCACCACGGTTAGCAATTAAACTAGCTGTTTTAACTCCTAATCCACGTGATAAATAGGCAAGTAAATCACTGCGTTCATCGTCGGGATGTGCTCCTGTGTTTAAGAAAGTAACGGTAGTATCTAGAGGTTTAACAACATTCCAAAGCTCAACATCAGCTTCACTTTGTTCTTGTGCAAGACTAATTGGAGGTAGTAGGGAAGCAAGTAATAGAATGGACATTAATAAACAGAAAAGTTTCCTCAATTTTTGAAACCCCTTTCATTATTAACAGAATTAATCTACCCAATTCTCCTTTCCTATATGTATTTTAGTTAGTTAGGATTACTAACTAATGAGACAAAAGCATTTACAACTATGATTATATTACCTTTCAGAATATTGTAAATATTACCAAAAGACTATCTAATATTTGGAAATAGGTCCATGGGAGGAGTGATAAAGTAATGGGTACCAGTATTCATGCAGGTTTAAGAATATGGGTTTTACACCATTTTTACCTAATTAATCTTAATTATCTAAATTTTTCAAATTGTGTATTGTGGACGTTTCCAAATTAAGGTATAGTGAAGTTAAATTAGTTAAACTTACTAACTAACAATTAGAATTAAGGCCGTGATGATGATGAATAAGAAACTATCTAATGCAGAAATACGGATAAATAATAAAAAGATTGTACTGCAATGTATAAAAAATCATCAACCTATTTCTAGAGCAGAAATCGCGGAAAAGGTCCTTTTTAGTAAGCCAACCATTTCCTTACTGGTCGATGAATTAGTTAGAGAGAATTGGGTTCACGAAAAAGGTATCGGAGAATCCTCTTCACAGGGTGGCAGGAGACCTATTCATCTTTATTTTAATGAAAAGGCTGCCTATGTCATCGGGGTGGATATCGGTGGCACCAAAGTAAAAACCGTCATTACTGATCTTGGGGGAACGATTATTTGTGCAAGCAGCTTTCATACTAGGAAACATTTAGAAAATGGGTTATTTAAACAAATTCAAAAAGAAGTACAAGAGATGATTCTAAGGAATCAGTTGGATAAAGGTTTGATTCTCGGCATGGGAGTAGGAGTACCAGGTATCACTGAAACGAAAACGGGGGTTGTTGTTGAAGCTCCAAGCTTAAAATGGGTTCGTTATCCGTTTTTAATAGAAGCTGAACGATTCTTTTCCTTCCCTGTATATGTTGATAATGATGTCAATATAGCCGTTCTTGGCGAACAATGGTTAGGCAGGGCTAAAAATAAGGAGAATGTACTGTTTATATCTGTGGGAACAGGGATCGGCAGTGGAATTATTATTCATAATCAGCTATATCGAGGATCCTCTTATGCGTCTGGAGAGCTAGGATATATGGTTACAGATAAAAATGATATGAAAAATGAGTTCAAACCTATCTTTCATCGATATGGTTACCTAGAAAGTGTTGCAGGTGGAAAAGCGATTGGGAGAAAATTCACACAGCTTGTCCAGCAAAACAAGAGTCATCCTTTATGTAAAGAAGCGGCAGAAACGGAGCTGACGGGTGAGCAGGCTTTCTTGTTTGCGAAATCAGGAGATGTAACCGCTCTTTCTGTTGTGGAAAATGCCATTGAGCATTTAGCCTATGGAATCATCAATGCTGCTTCTCTATTAAATCCAGAAGTTATTATTCTCGATGGAGGAGTGATGAAATCAGCTGATTTCATTCTTCCAAGATTACAAAAAATTGTTTATCAATACCTTCCTAGTTCGGTAGAAATATATCGTTCACAATTAGGGGAAAATGCAGGTGTTTTAGGAGCTGTTTCATTGTTCCTGCGGGAACACGACAGCATCTTAAATGAGGTTTAAATTGGTAACTTTTTGGATGTTTTTACTTTGGTTCTTAGTGGGGAATATTTGCCTACTTTAAGAATAAATAAATTTCATTTATAGGGGGAGTAGTATGTTTAAGAAGAAAAATTTATTGGTGTTCTTGATAGCTGTACTGATGCTTTTCGTGTCAGCCTGTTCGAGCAGTTCCTCTGGCGGGGAAAAGCCAGCGAAAGAAAATGATAGTGGAAAAAAAGAAGAAACAGTTGAACCTAGTGGTAACCTTGTTATTTATACTGCCCGTGACCAAACGATTGTCGACAAAGTGGTTGATATGTTCAACGAAAAATACCCTGATGTTCAGGTAGATGTATTAACCATGGGAGCACAGCAAGTTCTTGAACGTGTTCGTGGAGAAAAGGCCAATCCTCAAGCTGACTTTTGGTGGGGTGGAACACAATCTGCTTTTATGACAGCAGCAAATGAAGATCTGTTAGAACCATTTAAACCAAGCTTTGATGCAAGTATTTTACCAGAACATAAGGATTCAAAAGGCCTTTGGTATGGAGAAATGCTGCTGCCAGAAGTAATCATGTACAACTCTGACATGCTTAAGAAAGACGAAGCTCCACAGGATTGGGATGATTTACTTGATTCTAAATGGAAAGACCAAATCATCATTCGTGGTGTATTAGCATCAGGAACAATGAGAACCATCTACTCTGCTATGATTCATGAACAAGGTGCCGATAATCCTGAAGCGGGCTATGAGTGGCTTAAAAAGCTTGATGCCAATACAAAAGAATATGCACAAGATCCAACAAACCTATACTTAAAGCTTGCTCGTCAAGAAGGTTCTATTTCTCTTTGGAATCTACAAGATATTCTAATCCAAAAAAATCAGCACAACCAACCATTTGATTTCGTGTATCCAGAAAGTGGAGCACCAATTTTAGTTGATGCTGTTGGTCTTGTAAAGAAAGCGAAAAACCTGGAAAACGCAAAATTATTCTATGAATTCTTGTTTGACCCAGAAACTCGTACCACTTTGGCTGAAGATTTATACCAAATTCCTACTCGTACAGACATCGACAAATCCAAAATGCCAGATTGGTATCAAGAGCTTGATTTGAAGGCATTAGATCTTGACTGGGAAGTAATGGCGGGAAAAGAAGCTGAGTGGATGCAGCATTGGGATGAAAATATTAAAGGTAAAAATTAATAGAATACCATGAAAGGGGTGAAGGAGTTTTTTCACCCTCTTTTACAAGGTAGGAAGGCATGGTTGCTTTCCTACCTTGTAAAAGAATAAGCCCTATTAAAGGCTTTTCTTTATGGCTCATTTTTAAGAACAGCGAGGTGTTAGTGTTGAAAAGTGTAAGACTTGACCACGTTAGTAAAATGTTTGGAACCGCCATTGGAGTAGAGAACGTTGATATCGATGTGAAACCTGGAGAGTTTTTTACCTTTTTAGGTCCATCTGGATGTGGAAAAACAACGACATTACGGATGATTGCGGGATTCTATTATCCGTCAAAAGGGAAGATTCTTTTTGATAACAAGGATGTCACTACCCTGCAGCCTAATAAACGGAATATTGGAATGGTCTTTCAAAACTATGCCCTTTTTCCTCATATGACGGTCTTTGAAAATATTGCATTCGGTCTTGAAGTTCGTAAAATGTCAAAAGCGGTGATAAAAGAAAAAGTCGAACGTGCCCAAAAGCTTGTTCATCTTGAAAAATATGGGACTCGAAAAATTAATGAACTTTCAGGTGGTCAACAACAGCGTGTTGCCTTAGCTCGCGCGTTAGTCATTGAACCAGATATTCTTCTTCTTGATGAACCGCTATCCAACTTAGATGCGAAATTGCGTGAGGAAACGAGATTAGAGATTAAAAGACTTCAAGTTGAACTAGGTGTGACGACTATATATGTTACCCACGATCAGACAGAAGCCATGACGATGTCCGATCGAATTATGGTTATGAAGGAAGGAGTCGTACAACAAATTGGCACACCGCAAGAAATTTATAACCTACCTACCAATCATTTTGTTGCTTCCTTTATTGGAGAATCAAATATCCTTGAAGCTGAAGTCGTTGAAGTCAAAGCTGATGCCGTCAAGGTGAAATTGGATGACGACATCTTCGTTCAAGGAAGTATGACACAATCTGCAAATGGAAAAAAGCTAAAGGTAGGAGAATCTATTAAAGTTTCGATTCGTCCTGAAACGGTGTATGAGGGAACCGGTCCTAATCAGGTGACAGGCACCGTTCAATTTGTGGAATTTACCGGGGTAAGTATCAATTATGTTGTTAAAGTAGGTTCTAACATCATGAAGGTCATGATTATCAATAAAGGAAATGAAATCCTTAAGCGCGGTGATTCTATTACCCTTCACGTACCTGAAAAAGGAATCTACTTAATTGGCGAATAGGATGTGAAAGAATGAGTGCAAATCAAAATAGGGCCGTGCACGATAACTGGTGGTCTCGGCTGACACGTTCAAAATATTTTGTCTATGTTTTAATTTCACCACTGTTTTTAGTTCTTTTAGCGTATGTTATTTATCCATTTTACCAAACCTTTCTTCAAAGTGTAGTGGGTGAAGAAGGAGGAACTCTCGAAAATTACCAACGCTTTTTTGGTTTAACAAGTACTGCCAACCTTGAAGCGCTTTGGACAAGTGTATATATTTCGGTCATCAGTGTGATTACCTGTGCTATTGTTGGTGTCACCATGGCTTTTTTAATGGAACGATACGAGTTTCCAGGAAGAAAACTGCTTTCGGTCTTAATTCTGGTGCCGATGGCATTGCCTCCGCTTGTAGGTGTGTTATCTTTTACCTTTCTTTATGGTGAAAGTGGTATTATCCCAAGGGCTTTTCAAGTACTACTTGATCTTGAAAAAGTACCGTTTTCATTAAAAGGTGTTATGGGTGTCATCGTTGTTCATACCTTCACCATGTACACGTACTTTTATCTAACTGCAGCAGCAGCGATTAAAGGTCTCGATCCTTCCTTGGAAGAAGCAGCAACAAGCCTTGGGTCCGGAAGAATCCGCATTTGGTTGAAGGTTATCCTGCCTATGTTAACTCCGGCGTTAATCGCATCTTCCTTACTTGTATTTATGATTTCAATGGCGTCCTACACTGCTCCATTAATGTTTGGTGTGGAACGGACGATGACGATGCAAATCTATTTATCTCGTACAAATGGAAGTCTCGATATGGCAGCAACACAATCTACTATTCTTTCGATTGTATCCATTTCCTTCTTAATTTTAATGAGATGGTACCAAGGACGACGGAACTATCAAAACCAAAGTAAGGGAATCAGTGTTCATCGCACCGAATTACGTTCCCAATTTGCAAAATACATGTCTATGTTTCTTTCATTTATAGGAGTCATTATATTAATGCTTCCAATCCTTGTTCTTGTCCTGATTTCTTTTTCCGTAGACGGGGAATGGACGGTTCAAGTGATTCCAACTGCTTATACATTGCAGCACTATATTGATTTATTTACGGATGAGCGAACATGGCGTCCAATATGGAACAGTTTACAGATGAGTTTTGTGGCAACAGCCGGAAATATTTTGTTCGGTGTGGCGGCTGCCTATGCCATGGTACGTACGAGGTTTAAAGGAAAAGCCTTACTGGATATTTTAATTATGGTTCCATGGGCACTTCCTGGTACCGTTGTAGCGGTTAACTTAATTGCTGCATTTAGTGAACCTAGTGTATTCAGCTTTAATCAAGTCTTAATTGGTACTTTTTGGATTTTACCATTAGCGTATTTTGTCCGGCATTTACCACTTATTTTCCGTTCGACCTCCGCAGCATTGATGCAAATGGATGAATCTATAGAGGAAGCGGCACGAAGCTTAGGTGCAAATTGGTGGTACACGTTTAGAAGAGTGGTTGTTCCAATGGCCTTCTCGGGTATTCTCGCAGGAACCTTGCTGGCTTTGGTTCAAGGGATAGGGGAATTTGTTGCCTCCATCTTAATTTATAGTACCTCAACTATGCCGTTATCTGTTGCGATTTTCCAAAAAATGTATGCCTTCCAATTCGGAACAGCTTGCGCCTACGGTGTGCTGCAAATCATTCTGATTATTATAGTACTTTTTGTTTCGCAAAAAATAACAGATGGAAAAGCAGGATCAGCCATTTAAAAGGGGGGGATCTCATTGAAAGCATGTGATGTTCATGGAAGAGACCTACATTCGCTTGCGCAGGCAACATTTGCTGTTGTTCCATTAGGGAGTTTTGAGTACCACGGTCCGCATTCCCCTTTAGGGACGGATATTGTTCTAGCAGAAGGATTTGCAAATCTGATTGATTCTAGCTTAGGCGGTGCCGTGTTCCCAACGGTTCCTTATACAGCTTGTCCTGGAAAAACCAACAAATATAAAGGGACCATTCCGATTCGTCCAAGCATAATTCAAGAATATTTAATTGATATTACGCTGGGAATTATTGAGCAGGGCATTAAGAAACTTATTCTACTGAATGCACATGACGGAAATATGGGAGTTTCTCGAACGGTAGCGGAATATGTAACAGGCAAGCATCCGGACGCAAGCTTCTTATTAGTGAACTGGTGGCAAATGGTTGCAATCGACGCTGCAGAAGAAATTGGTTTTGAAGGTACAAAAGGCAGAGGGCATGGCGGACCATACGAAATGTCTGCTGTGAAAGCGTTTCGTCCTGATTTAGTACATGTAATCGATGCGGATAAAGAGTTTAAAGAGGAGCATCCTCTCTCTAATTACCCATACATTCTTGTAGAAGGAACTCCAAAGGCATGGGATGGTTATACAGGGCTTATTCAGCAAACCTCTTATGAAAAAGGCAAGGTAATTGTTGAAAAAGCATCGGTAAATATGAATGATTTAATCAAAAACTGGCTTGAATACTAATCAACTCGAAGGGATTGACCAATGTGAAACCCTCACTTAGAGAGCTAATTTTAAAAAAAGAAGGTACAACTTTTCCTTCTAAAACCTATACATCCATGGTTCTTGAACCAGCCTATGATGAAGCAAAGCAACAATTTATTGAATCAATGGTGGAGATTCATAATGCCCATTTGATCATGCTCGTAGAACAAGGGCTTGTTGGAAGAGAAGAGGCTCAAAAAATTGCGAAAGCCGTTTCTAACTTGGATATGGAAGATGTTAAAAGAAGAAGCTACACTGGTGAATTTGAGGACTTATTTTTTGAAGTCGAGCATTCTTTAATTGAAGATGCAGGAGATATTGCTGGAAACCTTCATATTGCAAGAAGCAGAAATGATATGGGTATTGCGATTTACCGCATGACCCTGCGTAAGAAGCTTTTAGTATTGGTGGAAAAGGCGTTAAACCTTCGCGAGGCCCTTATCGAATTGACAGATGAACATAAAGAAACCGTGATGATCGGTTATACACATACCCAGCAGGCGCAGCCAACAACATTGAGTCATTATTTAAATGCGATGACCGATATGCTTACACGTGATATCTATCGGATGCAGGCAGCCTACAAAACGGTCAATCGCAGTAGTATGGGAGCAGCTGCCTTAACAACATCAGGATTTGCGATTAATCGAGAACGTATGAAAGAACTCCTTGGTTTCGAGGAGATGATTGATAATGCTTGGGATGCTGTTGCAGGCGCAGATTATATAGCGGAGAGTGCTACCGCTGTTCAGTTATCAGCACTAAATTTAGGAAGATCCATGCAAGACTTCTTATTATGGGGTACACAGGAGTATGGTGCATTTCTTCTTTCGGCACCATACGTGCAAATTAGTTCAATCATGCCGCAAAAACGAAACCCGGTTTCAATTGAGCATATGAGGGCCCTTTTATCTAGTGTAGCAGGGGATTGTCAAACAGTCTTACTAATGGTCCATAATACACCCTTTGGAGATATTGTTGATACAGAGGATGATATGCAGCCTTATATCTGGAAAGCAATTGAAAGATTAGGCGGAATTTATGATTTATTAACGTCTGTTTTACTCACGATGGAGGTTAATAAAGAAACCCTTCTGAAAAGAGCAAAAGAAAGCTTTGCAAATGTGACTGAATTGGCCGATACCATTGTCCGAAAAGATGGATTATCCTTCCGTCAGGCCCACCATGTGGTTAGTTTAACGGTTAAGGAATTGATGAATAACGGAAAAACATCATTAGAATCCTTAACTTTGGAACTTTTAAACGATCAATCAAAAAATGTAGCAGGAAAGAAATCTGTTCTAACAGAAGAAGAATTAAAACAATGCCTAAGCCCTGAATACTTTGTTCAAATCCGTGATTTACAAGGTGGACCTAGCCCAAGCAGAATGGAAAAAACAATTCAAGTCCGAATACAGGAACAGGAAGAATTAGCAAGCTGGTTAAATGAGAGACAAGATCACCTTACTTCATCCACTTTAAAGGTTAAGGAGATTATTACGAATTGGACTGGAGCACATGAATAAGAACACCATTAAACTGCTCGCGGTCGATGGTGGCGGCACGAAAACATTGGCTGTCCTTGTTAATGAAAATGGAACAATTCTTGGTAAAGGAAAGGCAGGTGCTTCTAATTATCAGGTAGTAGGGGTGGAAGCTGCCAAAGAGGCTTTGGTTGAAGCTATTCTTGCTGCCTTTAAAGACGCAGGTGGTTTGATGGCTGTGGAAAAAGCAGTATTTGCACTAGCTGGAATTGATACGGCAAAGGATGAAAAAGTCGTAGCAGATGTGGTTCAGCATGCAGTTAATGAATTGTCGATCGAGATTGGAAGTTTAGTAGTAGAAAATGATTGCCTATCTGCCTTATTAGGAGCTACCCAAGATAAAGCTGGCATCCTCTTAATCGCCGGAACAGGCTCTATTGTGTACGCTCATGACGGGAATAAACAAATTGTCCGTTCAGGTGGGTGGGGACACCGAGTTGGTGATGAAGGAAACGGCTATTGGATTGGAAAACAAGCCATTCAGTCTGTTTTAAAAATGCAGGATGGACGTGGAGAAGAAACGATTTTGTCTCGGCTTGTATTGGATAAATTTAGTTTCGATAAAATTGAGGATTTATATAATTGGACTTATAGTGAATCCTATTCTGTTGACGATGTTGGAGCCCTTGCTGCTGTAGTGGATGAGGCTTATCGTTTAGGGGATGCAGTTAGTATACGAATCTTAGATCATGCAGTGAATGAACTAATACTGCTCCTAAAAACAGCTATTGTAAAAGGTGGTATCGAGCAGGATGATTTTGAATTAATTTTGCAAGGCGGAGTTTTCTTTCACAATGCTTATATAAAAGACCAAGTTAGTGAAAGAATTCAACAAATTGCTCCAAATGTAAAAATCATCACATCTATCGAAGAACCGATTTGTTACATTATCAAGCGTGGTTTGAATTACTGTAGCAGTCTGCAGTAAGTGGGAAAAAGATGAATGAGGGTTATGAAAAATGAGTGCTTCATCGGTGTCAAGAAAACCGTGAAACACTCGTTTTTATTTTTTAAGGTCGAACCTTAGAAAATCGCTGCAATTTATTATCCCCGCACTTCCAATACTGCTTATTTTTCCCTCGTCATTTTTACAAGCGTAATAATATCTTGTGAAACGGTATCATATGGAACGGAGTCTGCTTTTAAATTGTTTTTAATCTTTTCAATCATGAGAGGTCCCCCCATGTTTATCCGTTGTTTGTCTTTTTTCCCCCAATGTTAGACGCGTGTTGAAATCCGGTAATAAATCAACCAGAGTCATGTGTATGGATACAACAACGGGGGAAGAAATTGAACAGCCTGCAGATATTGTGGTGTTAACAAGCTATGTATTTAATAATGTTCGGTTATTATTACAATCGGGCGTTGGCCGTCCATATGACCCGGTGTCTGGGACTGGGGTGATTGGGAAAAATTATGCCTACCAAGTCCAAAAAGGAAGTGCAACCGGCTTCTTTGAAAAGGAAGAATTTAATACTTTTGCTGGTGCAGGTGCACTCGGCATGACGGTGGATGATTTTAACAAGGTCCCAAAAGGTACTCCTTCATGGGGTAAAGAATTTAAAGCTAATTCGGTCAAATATGCAAATCGGGTTTTATCCGTTGGCGGACAAGGAGCAAGTATGCCATTTAAGCATCATTATCTTGACCTTGATCCGACATACAAGGATGAATTTGGCGATCCGTTAATTCGGATTACCTATGATTTTGAAGAGCAAGACCGCCAACTAGCTAAGTATTTATCGGAACGATGCAAAGAAATCATGAACGAAATGGGCGCGGATCATATCGATAAGATGGAGGAACTGTGTCCTTATAATATTACCACCTATCAATCCACTCATAACACAGGCGGTATCATCATGGGCGCAGACCCAAATTCATCTGCCGTAAATAATTATTCGCAAATATGGGAAGCTGAAAATGTGTTTGTAGTTGGCGCCTCAGAGTTTGGAAAAACATTATCCGAATTTAGACGAACAGCCACTTCGATCATCGATGAAGAAGAGGAAATCTTCTAAAATAGTAAAAATCAGCAGCCATAACCATAGGGAGACCAAAGACTTAACCATTGCAAAAACTTGGTTTAGGCTTTGATTTTTTTGGTTCTTAGAACTTGTTGAGGACTTCTCTCTTTTTAAATCTTTTAAATAATTTATAATTATCATATAATAGTATATAATTAATTTATAAATCATGTAATACACTTTAATATAGTGGTAAAAGAGGCTGAAAAGGCGTGTAACACCTATATTTTTCAAATTTTAGTGTAAAGGTTGATAAAAATGAGCAACGGAGAAACTAAAACAGACGTCATATTAATTGGCGCCGGAATCATGAGTGCCACTTTAGGGACCATCTTAAAAGAATTAGTACCAGAATGGGAAATAAAAGTATTTGAGAAACTCGAAAACGCGGGAGAAGAAAGCTCAAACGAATGGAATAATGCGGGAACTGGGCATGCAGCACTGTGCGAGCTTAACTACACGACCGAAAAACCGGATGGATCTGTAGATATTAGTAAAGCGATAAAAATTAATGAGCAGTTCCAGGTATCCATGCAATTTTGGTCCTACCTTGTAAACAGCGGGCTGATACAGAATCCGCAGGGATTTATCAGACAATTGCCTCATATGAGTATGGTACAAGGTGAACAAAATGTAGCTTTTTTAAAGAAACGTTTTGAAGCGCTCACAAAAAATCCTCTTTTCCAAGGGATGGAATTTTCGGAAGACCCGGAAAAACTGATGGAATGGATTCCGCTTATTATGGAAGGTCGCGTATGGAATGAACCTATTGCGGCAACAAAAATTGACTCTGGAACGGACATCAACTTTGGTGCATTAACGCGCATGTTATTTAACCATTTAGAGAGTAAAAATGTAGATATTAAGTACAATCATAGTGTTAATGATATTAAACGCACCAGCGATGGCTTGTGGGAATTGAAAGTGCAGAATCGATTTAGCAGTACTGTCAAACGCCATACTGCAAAATTCGTCTTCATCGGAGGCGGAGGAGGCAGTCTGCATTTACTGCAAAAATCCGGTATACCTGAGGGGAAAAATATTGGTGGTTTCCCAGTAAGTGGAATATTTATGGTGTGTAATAATCCTGATGTTGTAGAGCAGCATCATGCAAAGGTATACGGAAAAGCGAAGGTTGGCGCTCCGCCAATGTCTGTGCCTCATCTTGATACAAGATTTATCGACAATAAGAAATCATTGTTATTTGGACCATTTGCCGGATTCTCACCAAAATTCCTAAAAACGGGTTCAATGCTCGATTTAGTAACCTCCGTAAAGCCGAATAATGTGTTAACGATGTTAGCTGCTGGTGCAAAAGAAATGCCATTGACCAAATACTTGATTCAGCAAGTGATGTTATCAAAAGAGCAGCGCATGGAAGAGTTACGTGAATTTATCCCGAGCGCTAAAAGTGAGGATTGGGATTTAGTCGTGGCGGGCCAGCGTGTACAGGTAATTAAAGATACTGAGGCAGGCAAAGGAACGCTTCAATTTGGTACGGAAGTCATTACTTCTTCTGATGGCTCGATCGCAGCATTACTAGGAGCTTCTCCGGGTGCTTCTACTGCCGTTCAGGTAATGCTTGAAGTAATCAAAAAATGCTTCCCACAACATATTAATGAGTGGGAATCGAAAATCAAAGAAATGATTCCTTCTTACGGCGTGTCACTTATGAAAAATCCAGATTTGCTTCGCGAAATTCATTCATCGACTGAGCAGTCGCTCGGTCTAACAGAAAAAGAGCTGGCTTATAGTTAGGTCATTTGCTGCTGAAAATAATGAGCAAAATAATCAAAGAGCAGAAAATTTGCAAGTTTTTATTCCCAACTTGTAAATTTTCTGCTTTTTTATATTCAATTCCAAATACTATAAAACCATTGTTCTATTTAATTGTAACTATAGATATTTATAACTATAGCGATTAGGAGGCAGATGAATGAAAGCCATTGTTTATACAAAGTATGGTCCCCCAGATGTTCTTCAATTGAAAGAGATAGAAAAACCTATTCCTAAAGAAAATGAAATATTGGTCAAAATAAAAGCGACAACTGTAACAGTAGCAGATATTCGGTCAAGAGGTTTTATTGTTCCCTCGGCTTTTTGGTTGCCGGCACGTATAACTCTTGGGTTCAAGCAACCGAAAAAAGAAGTATTGGGGATGGAGTTAGCTGGAGTAGTCGAGTCAGTTGGGAAGGATGTCAAAAGATTTAAGGAAGGTGACCAGGTTTTTGCTGCATCTCTAACAGGTTTCGGTGCTTATGCCGAATATAAGTGTCTGCAGGAAGATGGTCCTGTCGCAATAAAACCTTCTAATATCACTTATGAGGAAGCAGCTGCCATTCCGATAGGAGCCCGTACTGCCTTATTTTTTCTTAGAAAAGCTGACATCCAGAGAGGAGAAAAGGTTCTGGTCTATGGTGCTTCAGGAAGTGTAGGGAGTTACGCAGTACAGCTTGCAAAGTATTTTGGAGCTAAAGTTACAGGGGTTTGCAGTACTTCGAATCTAGCGTTAGTAAAATCACTTGGCGCTGATCAGGTAATAGATTACACCACAGAAGATTTTTCTAGTAACAGTGAAACGTATGATGTCATCTTTGAAGCGGTAAACAAGAGTTCCTTTACAAATTGCATGAAACTGTTAAAGAAAGACGGTACCTATATTAATGTCACTGAACCGCTGCCAAGCGCTAGAATGCTATGGACACAATTGACAACCAGCAAGAAATTAATATTGAGTCGAAATTCACCTGAGACTGCAGAAGCATTAAACTTCCTTAAAGAACTAGTGGAAAACGGCAGTGTAAAAGTGGTCATTGATAGAAACTATAGGTTCGAAGAAATCGTTGAAGCCCATAGATATGTCGAGCAAGGACACAAAAAGGGAAATGTCGTCATAACTGTAGAAGATTATAATAAATCCTAAGATCATAATATAGCTATCAAATAACTAACGAAGCATTTCTTCATGAAGGAGAAATGCTTTTTTTTTGTAGAAGTAAAGGAACATGTTAGTACTTTAATTTTTTAGGAGGAAAGGCAAAATGATTGAGAGAGCGAAACAAAACTAAATACGATTATGACCTTAAGTGTATAACTTCTATATATAATTTATCTGAAAGAGTTTTAATATTAGTTATTCCGTTTTTATGGCATTTTCGTTAATCGAGGACCTTATCATGCGAAGGAGGAATTTCATATGAAACCAACAGATAAATTCAGCGGGAAGGCAGATGTGTATTCAAAATCTCGCCCTAGTTACCCAACTGAGTATATCGATTATTTACTTTCAGTAAATTCTTTGAATGAGACTAGTAGGGTTGCAGATATTGGTTCAGGGACAGGCATTCTAACACGGCAGCTACTTGAGAGAGGAATCAGCGTTGTAGCGGTGGAACCAAATGATGACATGAGAAAAAAAGCTGAACAAGACCTACAACAGTATGAACTTTTTACTTCTATTAAAGGGTCAGCTGAAGCAACTTCTTTACCGGACAAAAGTATCGACCTGGTTATAGCAGCTCAGGCATTTCATTGGTTTGACCAAGAGAAGTTCAAATTAGAGTGTAAACGGATTTTGAAGCAGGAAGCAAAGGTGGCGCTTGTTTGGAATAGCAGGGATTTTACCAGCCTGCTGATTAAGGAAAATGCTGAGATTATTAAAAAATATTGTCCGAATTTTTATGGGTTTAGCGGTGGAATCGGAGAAGGAGGGGAAATATTTAATCAATTTTTTCGGGATGGACAATTTGAATATACAAAGATTCCTAATGATTTAGTCATGGATTTTGAAGGATTCTTGGGCAGGAACCTCTCAGCTTCCTATTCACTTAAAGAATCAGACAAGGAATTTGAATTCTTTGTTGAAGCCATCACAAATCTATTTGAAAAATACAGCCATAATGGAAAAATCGTCATGCCGAATTATACTCGAAGTTATCTAGGAAAAGTGTAAGGTAAATAAATATCAATCCATAAACAATATATAAGCAGAGTAATTCATATCTATGAATTTGCTCTGCTTTCTTACTGAATCTAGGATATGGAAATAATATAATAAAACCTTCAAGTAAAGACAGATATTCCCTATTAGAGGTTTGTTTAGTTTATAATGTTTTTAACAGCTAGATAGTGTTGAAAAATACAAACGGAAGAGGATTTTAAAAATGAACAAACAGGAAAGCAGCTATAGATGGGTCGTTTTTAGTACCGTCTTATTGGCTTATTTTATCATATTAAGCCAGAGAACTGCTCCAGGACTTATAACGGATCAGTTAATGAAGGATTTTCATGTTTCAGCGGCTGTTATAGGTCTTATGAGTAGTTTTCAATTTTTTGCTTATGCAGGATTTCAAATACCGGTTGGCTTATTATCAGACAGATATGGTCCCAATCGATTTCTTATTTTGGGCACCATTCTTACTGGATTAGGCTGCATTATTTACAATTTTTCGCCAAATGAATATGTTTTGATTTTCTCTCGGTTTTTGGTTGGTATAGGAGATTCGATGATTTTTGTCAATCTGGTTATCATTTTGAGCCAGTGGTTTAAAGCCAACGAATTTGTAAAATTATTGGGTGTGATCTCGCTTTTTTCGAGCCTAGGCTCATTAATGGCTACTGTTCCCTTTTCTGTGTGGATTTCATTCGCAGGTTGGAGAACACCTTTTCTCACGATAGGTATCATTTTAGTATTATTATCTTATTTTCTATATACAGTCCTTGTATTGAAACCTAAAAGAATCTTTAATGTTGATATCGAAATGAAAAAGAAAAGTGCCAAAAATAGAGAAAGTGTTTGGGTGATTCTACGTCGAACTATTGCCGCACGTCAAGCTTGGGCAACGTTTCTATGTCACTTTGGGCTAGTTGGAGCGTATGTGGGATTTATCGGTTCATGGGGAGTTCCGTATGGAATCCATGTACTGGATTTATCCCGTTCAGAAGCGAGCCAGCTAATGATGTATGGTCTTTTTGGAGCCATTCTTGGCGGCCCTTTAATTAGCTGGATTACAAGCAGACTAGGGGCTATGAAAAAAGTTTATACCTTTGTTCACATCGTTACCTTTTTAAGTTGGGGAGGATTGGTTCTATCAGGTGTGAACCCTTCATTTATATTAGTAGTCATTTTGTTATTCCTCATAGGTTTTGGAAATGGTGCAAGTGCACTGACATTTGCCGTGGTGCGTAAATCCTTTCCTATTGAAGAGGTAGGGGTTGTGACAGGATTCTCCAATATGGGTGGATTTATAAGTGCTGTTTTGCTGCCGATTGTTTTCGGAAAGGTACTAGATTTTTTTCCTCAAGATTCTATCAATATTGGATATCATTATGGGTTTATCATTCCTGTTCTGTTTTCTCTGATGGGATTGGTAGGGGTCATCATGATCAAAGAGGAAAAAACGGAAGAAAAAGTCGTGTTAAATGCTTTATAATGAATTACGTGATTCGTGACTGACACAATGTAAGAAAGGTACAAGGGGGATATGTATATGAAAATTGTTGAGCTTCAAAAGGGGAATGAATTTTTGAAGGAAGGCATTGAGGTATTTTGGAACGTTTGGGGGACAGAAGATAATTATAAGTTTTACGAGGATTGTATTCTTCATTCCGCTGAAACATCAGAAGACCTTCCAAGATTCTATGTCGCAGTAGATAATCGAAATATTATTGGCTCATATGCTATCTTGAGAAATGATATTAATAGCCGCCAGGATTTATGTCCTTGGCTTGCATGCCTATTCGTCGATAAAGAATATCGGGGGCAAGAAATCGGCGCGAAGCTTTTGGAACACGGTTTGAGTGAGGCTGCTAAACATGGGTATAAGAAGCTTTATTTGACAACGGATCTTGAAAATTATTATGAAAAATACGGATGGGAACCAAACGGGATTGCCTATGGACCAAGTGGAGGGCATTTGAAAATTTATGAAAAAAGTACTGGTATTTAAGAGATGAACGGCGTGAGAATAGTAGACGCGGCCACCATTCATCCCTCCATTATACAACTACTATCCTTAGCCACCTCAAAGGAAAAAGTCGAAATAGAATATGAGAATTACATAAATTTCCCGAACAGAACCTTATTTGCATTCGAGTTGGAAGGGGAAACCTTAGGCTGTATTGGGGTTGAGATTAGTAGTTTAAATCTATGCGAAATTAAACATATTGCTGTTTCTTCTGAGCAAAGAGGAAAAGGGATTGGCAGTAAAATGATCAGTTTTATTTTGATGATGTACCCATCGGTATCTGCCGAAACTGATACCGAGCTGTTGAATTCAAGATACAGGGAGAAGGAAAGTCGGAAGGATTGGGGAGCAATTCATTATGGCTTTGTCTTTGTAGGGGTAACCGTTCACAGGTTTTTCAAACCTACTAAATAATACTGATACGCATTTCTTTATACAGGAGAAATGTTCTTTTTATGGAGTAAAAGGAAATTTTTTTCTATTAAATCGTATACTAGTTTATTTTAGAAAGCGAGGAGTTCAATATGGATTAGTTTTTTGGGGATCGGTGTAGGTTTAGCAGCTTTGGGATATTTTATTGGCGATGGTTTAAAGTATTTTAAAAATCCAAAAGGTAGTTTCTTAGGCTATCCCAAATTAATAAAAGAAAATGAATTACATCTTTATTTAGGGCAAAGGAAAGATGAAGTCAATGAATTACTGATCAAATATCCGGAAGTACCCAAAATTGAATTGAAAGGTACTACATATTATCAATACCAACAATTTAGAGAATGGTATTCATCTATTAATGCGAATAGAAAATAGACATATAAGGATTGGAGAGTATGAATGAATCCTATAATAAACCAGGTCGGAACCATTTTTATACCGGTCAGTAATATTGAAAAAGCACGTAATTGGTATTGTGACATCTTGGGGTTAGAAAGCAGTGGAGAGATATTATTCGGACATTTATTTATTGTTCCCATGATCGGGACTGGAATCGTACTAGATAGTAAGATTTATTCTGAGGAAACAATACTCAAAACTCCTCTTTTTCATTTTAATACGAATAATATAGAACAAGCCTATGAGTATATGAAAAGCAAGAATGTCGAACTAACAACAGCTATCGAGCATGATCATTGGTTTAATTGTAAAGACCCTGATGGAAATCATTTAATGGTTTGTCAGTGTTGATTTATTTTACGGTCAATAATTAATAACGTGGAAAAAAACTAAGGAGTGTTTCATCGGTGCCAGGCACCACGAAACACTCCTTTTTATTATTTTATTAGATCAAATCCCTGTGGGAGTGTGAATCCAAGAACAAAGAGGATAACAAAGACGATAGAGAATGCAACCCAAATTAGGTCTGTTTTCTTTCCTTTTTGTTTCCGGACAATCACCATTTCAAAAAGACCAATCATAAATATACCGAGTATTGCCTTTAAATAGTAAGATAACGGAATGGAATAAGCTGCAAAGAAGAGAATACAACCTGTTACAATCAAGAAAATGTATGTAGCTCGCAAAAACATATGCCATATTTTAATATTTTTACCTTTGTTTTGAAGTACGGTAATGATGATTAGGAAAATTAGTGACAATACGAGAGATGTTAAGTGTGCATGTGTCATTTGAAATTACTCCTTTAATGATATAAATGTTTTGTTCTACAAACACTAGTCTAATAGGAAAATATAAAAGGATTCTAAACTAAGTATTAAATTTTTCTTAAATAGTTAAGGTCAGAAAAATCAGTTTTACGATAATTTTCAAAAATTGAACAATATGTCTTGGAAATTATCTGAATTTACTATAAAATAGAGAAAATAATAAAATTCAAATAATGAAAACACAATGATTGGGAGTAATAAGGAATATTTATTGCCCAGAGAGCTGTCGGATGGTGAAAGACAGTCAATAAATTCCCCAACTCGCCCAGGAGTGGTAAGGCTGATATGTAGGTCTTAACGGTTGACCGCCGTCACCAAGTCTTAAAGTGGGTTCGTTTGTTTCTAAACGAACCAAAAAGAGTGGTACCACGAAGGCAAAGCCTATCGTCTCTTATGAGATGATAGGCTTTTTTATGTTTATAAAATTATCAAAAAAGGTGGTTGTTTTGAATGAGAAATATTGAAAAGTACTCTAGAGGATATTTTATGCCCCCAGTCAAAAGTTTGAAATGGACAGAGAAGGAGTACATAACGGAGGCTCCTACTTGGTGCAGTGTGGATTTGAGAGATGGAAATCAAGCGTTAGTTGTCCCTATGAGTCTGGAAGAAAAATTAGAATATTTTCAGCTGCTGTTGGAAGTAGGTTTCAAGGAAATAGAAGTTGGCTTTCCTGCTGCATCCGAAACAGAATTTCAATTTTTACGGACATTGATTGAACAGGATTTGATTCCGGAGGATGTTACCGTCCAAGTGTTAACACAATCTAGAGAAGCGATTATTAAAAAGACATTTGAAGCGCTTGAAGGTGTGAACAAAGCGGTGGTGCACCTATATAATTCTACATCAGTAGCACAGCGTGTGCAGGTATTTAAAAAATCGAATGATGAGATAATCGATATTGCCTTAACAGGTGCGAAATTGCTTAAAAAATATGCTGCTGAGACAGAAGGGAACTTCCAGTTCCAGTATTCACCAGAAAGTTTTACGGGTACAGAGATGGAATTTGCACTGGATATTTGTAACCGGGTACTTGATATTTGGCAGCCTACTGCTGAGAACAAAGTGATAATAAATCTCCCGGCTACTGTGTCTATGTCCATGCCCCATGTTTATGCAAGCCAAATTGAATTTATGGGAGATCATCTAAATTACCGGGACAGTGTAATCCTGTCACTCCATCCGCATAATGACAGAGGAACGGGAGTTGCTGATGCAGAGCTAGGAATGCTCGCCGGAGCGCAGAGAGTCGAAGGTACACTGTTTGGAAATGGTGAAAGAACAGGTAACGTAGACATCGTAACCCTTGCATTAAACATGTATTCACATGGGGTCGATCCTCAGCTTAATTTTGTAAATATCCGTGAAACTATCAAGAAGTGTGAAAAATTAACAAAAATGAAAGTTCATGAAAGACACCCATATGGCGGCGACCTCGTCTTTACTGCATTCTCAGGATCCCATCAGGATGCTATTTCCAAGGGGATGAAATGGCGTGAGGAAGAAGAACGTCAGTACTGGACAGTACCTTATCTATTAATTGATCCAAAGGATATTGGCAGAGAATATGAAGGAGATATCATCCGAATTAACAGCCAATCTGGTAAAGGGGGTATTGGCTATATCCTTGAGCAGCATTATGGGCTTGATATGCCTGCAAAAATGCGTGAAAACTTCGGATATAAAGTGAAAGATGAATCTGATCGAATGCACAAGGAAATTAAGCCAGATGAAATCTATGAAATTTTTACTCATGAATATGTGAATATTAGTGCTCCGCTCACGTTTATCAATTACCGCCCTACCCAAGGTAATCATTATGAAACGATTGTATCAATCAGTATAGATAACGTAGACCATGAATTCACGGGTGACGGGAATGGAAGACTTGACGCCATCAGTAACATTCTTCAAACTCAACTGGATATCTCATATAAAGATTTAGTTTATAAGGAGCATGCGCTAGAAAGTGGGTCCCGATCAAACGCTGTTTCTTATGTAGGTATTACTTCTATGGATGGTGCTGAATATTGGGGCTGCGGGATTGACGCTGATATTATGACGTCCTCTGTAAAAGCTTTGTTTAGTGCCGTTAACAACATGATAACCACCCTCAATGTACCAATAGGAAAAGGATTTTCACTAAATAAAAGAAGATAAAACATAGATTATAAAATAGAACCAACAGCAAGTATTATTCATGCTGTTGGTTTTTTAGTGCAGTTTACTCTTATTATACGAAACTTTCCGCATACAGGTGAATAGCATGTAGGCAAAAGGGATCGCCCATGTTGTTCAGTCAGCAGAACTGGAATTGAGGTGAGTCCATCAAAAAGTAATGGATAGATTGGAGGTAAGTTGATGCAGTTATTTTACACAGTCCGTCATGGGGATACACTTTATCAGATTGCGAGACGCTGGGAGCTGCCGGTAGAGTCGCTGATTGCGGCGAATAATCTTTCCTCGCCAAACTCGATATTCGCGGGGCAGCAGCTTTCCGTTCCTCCTGGTGTTAATGTCATTCGTGTGAAAACAGGAGATACGGTTTATCAAATTTCTAAAAACTTTGGGGTTCCAACTTCGGTTATTATCCAAAACAATCAGCTACAGCCGCCTTACCTAATCCAAACTGGTCAATTGTTGAAAGTACCACCTGGTGTTCCATATTACGTGGTTCAGCCTGGAGATACCTTATTCCAAATCGCAAGCCGCTTTAACGTCATAACAGGGGACCATAGCAACTTCGAGTTACTAATGAAAGTTAATAACCTGTCTTCTAACGTTATTTCACCAGGTATGCAACTCATCATTCCATACGCTCCTCCTGGTGACAGAGGTTTAATTGCTTATACCACCAATCGAAGTGGCAGCTATGATATTTGGATCTATAATCCTAGTAACGGTGTGAACCAACAGATCACTAATGGATTAGCAGAATCTTATTCAACTCCGTTTTGGTCACCTGACAGCACAAAGATCGCCTTTATCGGAAAAAATGCAATCCTTATGATTCTTAATTTAGCTGATAACCGTATCGCTCAAATTGATCAGTTTGCTGACGGCTTGGGTGTTTTCCTAGATTGGTCTCCTAATAGCCAAGAGATCGTTTATACAAAACCAAATGGTTTGGTCATTTACAATGTATTTACTCATCGAGCACGAATCCTAAATGCTCCTGGTTCAACAGACGCACAATGGTTTCCGAGCGGTACGGATTTGCTATTTCAACAAGCAGATACAAAGGGAGTAAGCCAGCTTTTTCGTATTAAAACCAATGGAACTGGCAAAATGCAAGTCACTCGAAATACAGGTGGACGACTTAATAATGTTCGACTATCTCCTGACGGAACCTATGCTTTATATACGACCCCAGGTGCTAGTATCTCAATCATTTACAGTGTAAACCTTACAACTGGAAACGTAATAGAAGTAAAAGGAGGTCCATTAGCGAAAAATTACTTCCCGACCTGGTCACCTGATTCCTCAAGCATGGCATTTAGTGCAACTGCTTTTGAAAACCTTGGATATTTCTCGCTGTTAAGGACAGCGGGTAGACAGGGAATGAACGAAGTAACGAGAGCGATTTCCGATTGCTTTGCCACCCCTATGACCTGGTCGCCAGATAACAGGAAAATTGCCTATCTTTCTGGATGTAAACAACAAGGTAGTTCCAGTGAAATCTGGCTGATGGATTTATCTCATCCCGTTCCAATACAACTAGTAGAAGGTGGGGAAATTACAGCCTTGCAATGGTCACCGTTACCAATTACTTCCCTCAAAAAAACATACTCCAATTCAGTATATAAAGTTCGTTTTCAATATCCATCCCATTGGCAGCGAGTGACCGATGAAAGATACGAAGGAGCAGGTGGTTTCTTTCAAATTGCAGCTATAGCCTCTGACCAATCGATCGAAGTGGTTTGTCAAAATGAAGCCTTCCACCAACTGAACCCATATGGCACCCAACCGGGCATCCAACACACACAAGTCCAAAATCAACCGGCATGCTTCATTTATCCGTCCCAAGACCAGCCAGCCGAAATGAGAAATCAAGCAGCACTCATCATTGAATATCCAACACCAATTTTAATAGATGGAACAGAATATAATTACTTTATTCTTTGGGCAGATCAGAACCATATAAGGGAAATTAGTACATCACTTACATTTCTGTAAGATGTTATTATAAATCGAGTTGCTCTATCTTTAGAGCAACTTTTTACAAAGTAAATAGTCCCCATGTCATAAGAGAGGAAGACTATTTTATTAATTATGTAATATTTTGTTTAGCCTTCATGTAGACCTCTTCGTACGGTTGGATAACAACAAAGCCGTCACCTTCAAATTTCATTTGAATCGACTCTCCACTGCCTCTTCCCAAAAATGTTTTTAATGTAATATCAGTTTGGAAGGTTGGCATGAGATTACCAGACCATGCTACTGTTGCATTTGGATCAGTAATAACTGGGTTTCCTGGAGTTACCCTTAATGTGATTGGTTCATAATGCGCAGTAAAGGCAATCATTCCAGTTCCTTCGCAGCGAACATTAAATAATCCGCCAGCAAGCATCCCGGCAATACGCTTCATTAATTTAATTTCCCATTTAATACTAGGTTCAAAGGCTAATAGGTCATTCCCATTTATGAAGATGGAATCGTTTTGTAAATTTAGGATAATAATTTTCTTTCCACTATCGGCAAGATATAATTTACCTCTCCCGTTCGCTTTCATCAAAGAGGCGCCTTCACCCGTAAACGCCTTTTTGAATGCAGTTCCGAGCCCATGTTCTAAAATTCCTTCACGGACAAACTTTATCTCTCCGTGGTATGCTACCATTGATCCAGCTTTGGCCCATACCATCCCGTCTAAGTTTACCTCCAACATTCGAGGAGTCTCTAACTCAAAAAAACCTTCTCCTTTATCTTTCTGCTCCGTTTGCTTGATAAATTCTTCAATTGAGTATCTGCTCAATGCTCCCACATCCTTCCATACTATTAGTACGAATACCCGAGTGTTTATGTTTCACTTTTATAAAAAAGAACCCACTGCAGCGGTCCGTTTAGTGGGCTCTAAAAAAGGTTTATTTTTGCTGCTAAACTAGTAAATTCATTGTTTCTTTTTTACTAATAGAGAATGGGCATTTCCGACTTTTTCTTCTAGGTAACTTAAAGAGTAGTTTCCGGAAGGGTCTGTTAAGTCACCAACAGCACGTGATAGGTTATCGATTACCATTGTTAGGAGTTTAGGTGGAATTTGTACTTCTCTCAAATTTACCTCATCCATAATTTCATGAGCAAGCCTCTGGATTTTTCGTAAGCGCATACCCTCAGATGTCATCATTTTTCATGTCCTCCTTCAATATCATCCTGCCAAAAATATATGTGGCTCGAACAAATTCTTGCCAAAAATTTAATAATTCAATTAATTTAGTATCTAAATTTATGAAATTGATTGACATTGATAATCATTATCAATTATTATCAAATTAAATAGATTTTTTGCGGGGGATGTAAATGAATCAAATACAGACAATAACAGAAGAGAACTTAAAAGATTTCATCACCTGTCCCTATAAATTTTATTTTGAGTTTATTGAGAAGAGAAAAAAATCGATAAACTGGAGGCAAGTCGTCCAACATGTCGTGAATAAAGTTATATATTCCGTTTATCAGCTTCCAGCCGAACACCGTCATTCAGGTAAAGTGTTAAGGTTGATTGATGAATATTGGAGTAAGGTCTCTCCCCAAATATTTGAATCAAGGATTCACTATTATTTGGTCATCGCAAAAATAACAGATTATCTAATGGAAAATATCACAGCCGAATCGAAGAGAACACCACCCTTATTTTTGTTTGAAAAACTAAATACATATATTGAGGAACTGGAAGTTGATTTATCATTAACGCTTGATGTTGCTGAGTGGTCTGATTCCTCCTTTGTAATAAAAAAGTACTTAGTCGACGCTTCGCCAGAAATGTTAACGCTTTACTATCATTTGTCAATCGTTTTTTCTGAGAAGGTATTAAAAAGAACTCCGAAGAGAGTAGAAGTGGTTACACTTCTGGACGGAAAGAAGCATGTCTTTACCCCGACCAAAGAGGATTTACAGCAAGGTCTTAACTACCTGCAAGTAATGAAGTACTCAATTGAGGATTCTTCTAACTACTTTAAGACGAACAATGTAAATGAATGCAATATATGTCCATTTCTAGAGGAATGTGATCACGAAGCAAGAGAGTTTACGCAAAAAAAGTACTTGTCATAATCTAATTTTTAAATAGGCGAAGGGTCCATAAAATTATATGAGACCAATCATGCTTATTGTTAATAAATTCCTAAGCTGGGACACATTGGTTGTGTTTTATTATTCATTTAGTTGTAAATGTTGTTCTGGAGACCCCATTTCATGTAAAATAGGTTGATGGACTGAAATATTAATTGTAAATAAACAAAGCATGGGGGACATAAAGTGTCGTATCAATTGAATAAAAAGTTTAAATTGTTTTCATTAAATTCAAATCAAAGTCTGGCAAAAGAAATAGCTGCACATTTAGGCTGTGAGGTTGGGAAGAGCTCGGTCAAACAATTTAGTGATGGGGAAATCCAGGTGAATATAGAGGAAAGCGTGCGGGGCTGTGATGTATATGTTGTTCAATCGACTTCACATCCAAATAATGATCATATCATGGAGCTGCTCATTATGATTGATGCTTTGAAAAGAGCTTCAGCCAAAATGATTAACGTTGTTATCCCTTATTACAGCTATGCACGTCAGGATCGTAAAGCAAGATCAAGGGAACCAATTACAGCCAAATTAATTGCGAACCTTCTAGAAAAATCAGGTGCAACCAGGGTATTGACGATGGACTTTCATTCACCACAGGTCCAGGGCTTTTTTGATATTCCAGTGGATCAGTTAGTTGGAATTCCGATTCTAACCGAGTATTTTGAGAAAAAGGGACTTGAGGATGTGGTTGTTGTTGCACCACATAATGGTGCTGTTGGGAGAGCAAGGAAAATGGCCAATATTTTAAATGCCCCCATTGCCCTCATTGATCGACGACGTCCTGAACCTAATGTTTCCGAAATATTTGAGATCATTGGGAATGTTGAAGGGAAAAATACGATTATTGTTGATGATTTAATTAATACTGCTACAACGCAGACTTTAGCTGCCAATGCCTTAGTAGAGCATGGGGCAAAAGCAGTTTACGCTTGCTGTACACATGCTGTTCTCTCACAATCTGCTGTTGAAAAAATTGAATCATCAGCTATTCAAGAATTAGTGATAACGAACACGATTGAGCAGACCGAAGAAAAGATGATTAATAAAATTACGATGTTGTCTGTAGCCCCATTACTAGCAGACGCAATTGACCGAATTCATAATGAAAGAGCAGTGAGTCCATTATTTGAATAGGAAAATAATAAAGAGCCGTGACAACACGGCTCTTTTGCTTGGGCTTTTCAATCATTAAACTAGGTTAAATACATAAAGTGACTACCGATTTGATGGATTCGGGCATTTTTATCAACACTTTTATAAACCAATTTTCTTTTCAAATATTCCTGGCGTTTTAGTTCCTTCAATTACGGTGTATTCATTCTTCTTATATGCAAACCAATACGCCATACCGATAAACAGTGCGCCGCCAACGGCATTGCCTAAGAAGACAGGGATGAAATTATTTAAATAATCCATCCAGGTAAGGTGTCCAGCAAATATTGCTGCTGGGATGACGAACATGTTGGCAACCACGTGTTGAAATCCAATCGCGACAAATGCCATAGTTGGAAACCAAATGCCTGCAATTTTTCCAATCATATCTTCACTTCCATAGGATAGCCACACAGCTGCAGCTACAAGCCAGTTACAGCCGATACCTGAGACAAAAGCCTGAAGAAAGGTTGCATCTATTTTGTGTTCAGCAATATGAACTGTACTTTCCAAATAGACGCCTGTTTCCGTTAAACCTACAATATGTCCAAAAAAGTATGCCACGAAGATGGCGCCTAGAAAATTGCTGACCGTGATAAGAAGCCAATTTTGCATAACCTGTTTCGTTTTAATTTTATTTGAGAATCTTGCCAGCGGAACTACCATCATATTCCCAGTAAGCAGCTCTCCGCCTGCAATTAATGTAAGGATTAGTCCGATTGGGAAGACTGAGGCACCTAAAATCGCGCTAAGCCCGGATAAACCTTCGGACAGCGGTGCTGTCACACGTATATATAGCAGGAATCCTAATGAAATAAATGCACCTGCTTGGAATCCTAATAGAAGGGTGGTTAATAATGGATAACTGGTCTTTTTTATTCCATTTTTAATTGATATTTCTAGTATTTGATCGGGTTTGTATAGTGACATGACTGTTTTTCCTTTCTAACTGCAAATATTGTGAAGTTCATCACATATTTATTTGTCTTCATTTTAACGCAATACAGCACAATATGCTGTGAACATTTCTTTAACTTTTTTATGAATTATTAAGTTGTTTTTTTTCACAGGGTGGATATTCGTTAGTGCGGTTTTTTATTCAGTTAACAAGTCCCCAATTTTGGGTTAAAATTAGATTATTAATATTGGTACTGCTTTTTGGAGGAATGGTTTATGGCTGTTGTTAAATCCGTAAAAATTGATGGGGAGAATATACATATCTTTAATAGTGCGATTTATATCTTCGAATCAAATTCGGGTTACACGCTTGAATTGGATTTGATTGTAAGTGAGGTTACGGAGAGAAAATATAAAAAAGAGCAAAATCTAATTATTGAGATAGAGCTAGAAAATGGCAGACTGATAGATTCCATCATGCATCTAAAAACCCTTTCGGGAGGATTGCCGCAGCTTAATTTATTCTGTGACCTCGAGACAATAGATGAGTACGGAGATCTTGATCGGGTGAATGAGAGTAGTTCATGGTTTCCCAATGTTGAAGAGGGAGTATCGTTAGAAGAAATTAGAAAAGTAGAAATGCCTAATGAAAACATTAGCCTAAAATTAAATCTGCCCATCAATCAGGTCGAATGGTTAAAAAAGCAAAAAAAGGCGAGTTTAAATGAATTGATGCAAGACTTTATATCTGAATATTGGAAAAAGCAGGAATGAAATGAGTGTTTTTTAAAAATAGTGGGGGTGGAACTTCGATGGCAGCAACACCAAAACCGGCTTCAACCGTTGTATTGATGGACGAATCATCAAGGGTGTATTTAACAAAACGGCCAACCACGATGAGGTTTATGGGGGGATTTCACGTTTTTCCCGGAGGAGCCGTAGAAAAATATGATGCATTTATTGAAAATGATTATGTGAATACCAATGAAACACAGCTTTCTATTAGTCTTTCATATTATGTCGCTGCAGCAAGAGAATTATTTGAAGAAGTTGGGATTTTGTTGGGTAACAAGAAAGACGGTTCACCTGTTCAATTGCCAATGGAAAAGGTAGAAAAATATCGAAAAGATCTTCTAGAAGGTGAAATACCTTTTATTCGAGTGTTAGAACAAGAAAATCTTTATTTTGATCCTCAATGTTTAAGATATTTCGGTCAAATTATCACACCTGAGGAAAGTCCGATTCGTTTTGATACCC
The DNA here is from genome assembly GCF_002272245.1 of Bacillus sp. 7884-1. Taxonomy (GTDB): domain Bacteria; phylum Bacillota; class Bacilli; order Bacillales; family Cytobacillaceae; genus Neobacillus. The sequence continues at coordinate 59,242 of NZ_NPDD01000016.1, forward strand.
GTTTCTTTCTAGCGAAGCTACCAGAAGGTCAAAATCCAGAACCAGATCAAAAGGAAATTGATGAAGCCGCCTGGATCAAGCCAGAAGAAGCATTAGCTGCATTTCAAAATAAAGAAATAAAACTTGCACCACCTACCATTCTCACACTTCAAGCAATCATTGACTTCCAAAAAAGCGGTATCTTAAAGTTGTCCGTATCCAAAGACGATTTGATGCGTTTAATTCATTTGATAAAAAATTTATAGTATATTGTTTATTCTTCATGCAGAAGGGGACCTGGTTCATGCAAATTACATTTGAAAATATCTTTATTCATAGTCATGTAGTAGCTGAGAATAATCTATATAAACATTTTCACTTTCCAGAAATGTTATCAAGATATGATAGTAATTATATTGAGTTTAAAACCTTTCCTACACTGGGTGAATTCAAAAACACAGAAAGTTATTTAAGAGAGTACCATCAAAGAAATGGTCAGAAACACGTAAAATTCAAATTTCCTGTTGATAAAAAAGTCCCAGCTGAGGTAGTGAATTACTTAAATCAAGCAAATTATGATATTGGTTTTCTCGAACTATATGCTATTCAACCAAATCGGTTTCCAGGCGTGAAGGATAACCCAGACATTGAGGTTCAAATCATAACAGAAAAAAACCTGAGGGATTTTCTTTCCTTACAGTATCAGCAGGATATCGTATTTGGCAGTGATTTTGCCAATCAAAAGGTAGAGTTAAATAAACGTATCTTTGAAGACCCTACTATCATGCAACTGCTAGCCTTATATAAAGGTACTCCGGCGGGGGCAGTGGATGTAATCATTTCGAAGGACACTGCCGAAATTGATAATCTAGGAGTCGATGAAGCCTTTCAAAAGAAAGGAATCGGAAGCAGAATACAAAAATTTGTGATGGATACCTTCCATGATAAGACCGTTATCCTCGTCGCGGATGGTCAGGACACACCAAAAGAAATGTATAAAAGGCAAAACTATCAATATCTTGGTTATCAATATTACACCCAAAAAGTTGAAGATTAAGAAAGAAGAAGGACTGGAGAGCCAGTCCTTCTTCGCGTTATAACTTGGTGCCAACTAGGTGCCTGTCACCGGCCGTGGACACTGTCCACCTCAGGCGGACAGTTGGATGGCACATTCATGCTCACCATATGAAAAAGCCAAACCTTTAATATATGGGTTTGGCTTTTTTGTTTAGCGAGATAGTATGGTTTGGTGGTTGTTTTGGTTTGGCGGTACCATCGGATAGACGTTTTCTTCTTCTATTATATTAAACTCCATGAGAACAGGTCCTGTACGCTGAAAGACCTCCGCAATTATCGCACGGGCTTCTTCTTCAGTCTTGGCCTTAAAACCTTCTACACCATAGGCTTGAGCGAGCTGTGCGAATTCAGGAGAAATCATTTTGACTGCTGAATATCGTCCCTGATAAAACAGTTCCTGCCATTGACGCACCATGCCAAGATAGCCATTATTTAAAATGGCAATTTTGATTGGAAGTTGATACTTTGCTATTGTAATTAACTCCTGGAGGTTCATTTGAAAGCTTCCATCTCCAGATACACAAATAACGGATTTTCCAGGATGCGCGGCAGCTGCTCCAATAGCTGCCGGCAGTCCGTAGCCCATCGTTCCTAAACCGCCGGATGTAATGAGAGTTCTAGGCTGAGTAAATGCATAATGATGAGCGGTCCATATTTGATGCTGTCCCACATCTGTAACTACCACGGTATATTGATTGGAATAGTCACTTAATAGTCGGATTACCGTTTGAGGTTTAAGCAGACTATTTGATTTATCAAATCGAGGAACTGTCCGTTTCCATTCCACCACTTCGTTTGTCCAAATTTCCGTATTTCTTTTAATTTGTTGATAATCTAGTTTATTTTTTATATTAAGAATGAACTCTTTTGCATCGCTGACAACAGGTAAGTCTACAGCAATAATTTTATTGATTTCAGCAGGGTCAATATCAACATGAATCTTTATCGACTTTGGTGAAAAACCGCTAATTCTTCCTGTCACACGGTCACTAAAACGAACTCCAATACAAATTAAAAGGTCAGCATGGTGTACAGCTTTATTGGCAGAAAATGTCCCATGCATCCCTAACATCCCTAAATATAATGGGTTTCCTGCTTCCATTGAGCCAATTCCCAAAAGGGAACTTACGACCGGGATTCGAGACCGTTCCACTATCTCTCTTAATTCATGTGCCGCTCCTGAAGCAATAATACCGCCACCGACAAAGAGTACAGGTTTTCTGGCATTTTCAACTAAATCTTTTGCGATTTTAATTGATTTTTCTAATTTGGACTGGTTGACTTTTGTTGGACTATGTCGTTGGGTTGGAAGATCCGTTACAGTAGTATCTGTGGTGAGTTCAATTAAAACAGGACCTGGTCTGCCATTAGCTGCAATCGCTATTGCTTTTTTAAGAACATCTTTAAGACCATTCATGGCGTTAATTTTAAAAGCGTGCTTAGTAATGGCCATTGTGAGACCTGAAATATCTAATTCTTGAAGTGCTTCTTTTTTTATCGGATCCTGCCCAAGGTGACCTGCTATAATGACCAACGGTACGGAATCACTAAAGGCAGTTGCAATCCCTGTAACTCCATTGGTGATTCCGGAAGCGGATGTAAGCAGGACTACCCCGGGGTTACCTGTTGCTCGTGCGTAACCATCAGCAGCATGAACGGCAGCCTGCTCATGCATCATCTGATAAAAACGGACTTTGGAGTCTTTCGAGAACATAACTCCTTGTGCATCACTCCCAAAGAAACATTCCACTCCAAGAGAACTAAAAGATTTTAATAATACTTCTACATCCGAATATTCTTTTACTAATGTCATTCCTTCACCTGATTTCTATTTTTAAAGAATATTCTAAATTATCACGAATGAATTGTATGTGAAATAAATCATGGTTTCAAAGTTTTTAGAGTATTTCTAAGTTTTCAAATGAAATAATTTAAGTAAAAGGAGTAAAATTAATATGGGGGTGGTTTTGTGAATTTGAATTTATTCATTTCCATTGACCTGCTTATGTTTTGTTAAGTAAAGAAGAAATAGTAGAGAGGAAGTGCCGAGAATAATGGATAAAAAATTATTTGATAGGCTCATCCAAGATCTTGAAGAATTATCTGGTGAAATAGGGGATAAAAACAGTAAAAGGCTAAATATTAGTCAATTAATACGCATCATAAAAAGATTGGAATCTTTTTCGGAGGACTGTGAAGGGTGTAGGGACAACCTTTTGGAGTTAAGTAGACTAGTTGAGGAAATGAAGAATATACACGGTCATCTTGAAAAACAAGAATTAAAGGAACATCAACAGAAAGTGAATAATATTATTTCGCATTTACAAAAAATACACAAATTGGTAACAGAAGGCACCTACTTGGCAATTTACATGTCCATCGGTATGAGTTTAGGTTTGGTATTTGGACTGCTCCTTTTAGATAATCTTGCCATGGGATTCCCTTTAGGTATGTTTTTTGGTGTGGCCATTGGAGTAACATTAGATGAGAACGCAAAGAAGAAGGGACTAACGATATAAAAAGTTCCTTCAAGTGTTGCTGACACCACCCGTGGACAAAACGCTATTTTTTGTCCATGGGTGGATAGTTTATGCTCTGAAGTTTTACATTTTTGTGAATTATTAATTATTATATATCCGTCCTAATCTTATAGTGCTATACTTCTGTTATTATTCAGTACTCTTCAAATACTCCTCTAAATATCTTCATTTTGATTTCCAACGTATTTTAAACAACTGAGATCTCATTTCCTTTTTTATCATGTTTATCCAATTAAAATCTTACTTTATTTATAGGAGGTGTTTATCAAAAAAATCATACAAGTTTACTAGAAGATTTTCTATTTAAAAATTTATATTTTTTAGGAGGATAATTATGGGACTTGATATGCATTTATATTCTTTTCCAAGGATTGAAGGAATGAATTTGGCTGAAATTCGTTCAGCTGACATCCATCTAAGTGAGCTAGAAGCAGCAAAGGGCGCTATCTATGAGAAGATAAAGGATCACATTAAGCACTTTGAGGAATTAGAATTCTCCTGGCGGTGTCTTCGAACTGAAATTGCTACATGGCGAAAAGCAAATCAAATTCATCATTGGTTTGTTGAAACTGTCCAAAATGGAAAAGATGATATGTGTTCCTATGAAGTATTTAAGGAAAACCTGCAGGAATTATATACCTCATGCGAAAACGTTTTATTAAAGCGAAAAACACCACATAATGAATTACCCACAAGGACAGGTCCATTTTTCGGAAGTACCTCTTATGATGATTATTATTACTGGGAAGTAGACAGGACCAAAACCATTCTTGAAAATCTCCTCAAAAATTTCAATTTTGATACCCACTATATGGTGTACTGTGCCGATTGGTAAAATCCTTAAATTAAATAATTAAATAAACTTGAAAGAAAATTTGATGAGAATTTGCATGATGATTAGGTGATCTGATAGTTAATGTCAAAACAAAACCCTATCTGCTAACGAGGTAGGGTTTTGTTAATGGAAAATTAGAGGGTTTATCTTAAGAGGGTAGTTAAATAATGTTACTGTTTCTGCGCCAACCATTCTGCAACAATTTTTGCTTCTTCTGGAGTAATGACCCCTGCGGGCATTGCTCCTTTTCTATTTTTAATAATTTTTTCGATATCGTTTTGGGCCGTCCAGAAAACCCAAAAGAACCGTCCCCTTGGTCCCACCCTTGGTCCCAATGGATTATTCCGCACCTCTGTGTTTATTAAATTCAAGATCATTGCCTTTTTCCATTTCATCATCTGTTTGCTCAGGGCTTTCATCATGTAAGAAACGTCTGTTTTCTTGATTTTTATAATCATTGTTACTTTCATTTACGTTTGTTTTACTTTCATTCCGAACAGGACGGAAATTTACATCATTTTCTTGATTTAATGAATCTCTCTTTTCTGCAGAGTTACATCCTGATAATAAACCTATTGAAAGTATAGTTAATAATGTTATTTTCCATATGGATTTCATATGATTACTCCTCGCATCATTTTATTGGGAATATTTTTACTATGTACGTATGTGAAGTTTTTAGTCAAAAAACTGATTGTGTAAATTTTTACAAATAAAAAACCATTTGCATTCCTAAAAATAAGGAAAGCAAATGGTGATCAGGAACCATTTCTTCTGCAATCTTGCTTGTTCCTTTTGCCATAAATGGAATTAGAAGATTTTTAGGATTTTAAAAATTACGTATGGAATCAAGGTAAAAAAGGCTAAAAAAGAAAAGTTGTATAAGCTAAACTTTAGTAAATATTTTTTACCTTCGTGTGGATAGGATTGAATATACAATTTATAGGAAATCACACTTGCCATCGAAGCAATAATAGTTCCTAATCCCCCGATATTTACTCCCAATAATAAAGGCTTCCAATTAGGTGTGAATTCTGCCAAAAGAATGGAAGCAGGGACATTACTAATAAATTGGCTTGAAAGAATAGAATTGAAATAAACCGATGCAGAGTCTTTCAAACTAGCATTTGCCAGTGTATGGACGGCATTTGTATTGGATATATTTCCTACAAAAATGAAAAAACAGATAAAGGTTAACAGTAGCAAATAATCCATTTTAAACAAAAGTTGATGATTCAAAATCACAGCAGTCATTAAAGTAATAATAAATGCAGCCTCGGAAGGGATTACACCAAAAATGGAGGCGAGGATGATGAGTAAAATCACGCTCCAAGCTAATGTTTTCTTTGAATCCGTCATCTGGATCGGAACCATTTCTACCTTCAATTCTTTTCTTTCAAGTCTTCGCATGAAGAAATATAGGAAGATAATACCAAGAATAGCTAGTGAAAGAACCGTCATGAAAAAGGGCACCGGTTTAATTCCATAAAAAGTATAAATAAACAAATTTTGCGGATTTCCCATGGGCGTTAGACTGCTGCCGATATTTGCAGCAATGGTTTGAAGGATAACGGTATCTAACATGGGCATTTTCGTTTTCCTGCTAATAACAAGGGTCAGTGGCACGAATGTTAATAACGCCACATCATTTGTGACAAGCATGGAGCTGAAAAAGCATAACAAGATAAGAATGGCTGATACCGATTTACTATTATTGCACTTGTTTATTATCGAAATAGCGAATTTGTCTAATACTCTTAATTCCTCGAAAGCCTTGATGGCTAACATAAGGTTAAATAAACTCATCAATACAGGAAAATTTAGATAGTCAATTTTAGGAGATTGAAACAAACAGCTTCCCATTGCTAAAACAAGAGAAATGGTAAAAACTATGTCTTTTTTTAGAAAGTTTAGATTAAGCTTAAGTCTTCTTTTATTTTGAATTAATACAGACTCTTTCACACGACACCACCGTTAATCTGTGTTTGATAGATTTGTAGCAACATTTACAACGTAATGATTCTATCATGGTGCTTACTTTTTGGGAATCAAAAGAATTCTAGGTGGGAAATTTTGTGTTATGGGTAGAAATGGTATATTATGCTACTGTACTAAAAAAACAAATTGTAATGGAGGAAATGGAATGTATACTTCAATCTCACATTTTATCGATGAATGGAATCAAGAAGCAGCTTCAACTCAAAAGGTGTTAGATGCCTTAACAGATGAGTCGCTACAACAAAAAGTTTCAGCAGACGACCGCACATTAGGTGCAATCGCTTGGCATATTGTTTCAAGTACACCAGGAATGCTGATGGAATTTGGTGTAACCGTTGAAGCGGTAAAAGACGAAAACAATATTCCGACCTCTGCTAGGGAGATTGCTGAGACATTTAGAAATGTTAGTGCTAACACCAGTAAGGCTATAGGAGAACAATGGACAGATCAAACTTTAAGTGAAATGAAAAACGTATTTGGAATGGAACTGCCAAGGGCCGCAATGCTTAATATGCTCATCAAGCATATTGTTCATCATCGCGGACAAATGACAGTGCTAATGCGTCAAGCAGGTTTACAGGTTCCTGGAATTTATGGTCCTTCAAGAGAAGAATGGAGCCTGATGGGAATGGAAGCACCGACTATCTAAGAATTACATAGTCTTTTTATAGGTAAGCGCCCAGTTTCTGGGTGCTTTTCTTTGTCTAAACAAAAGCTCAAAAAAATATAACAATTGAATTCCTTATTCTCCGATTTTTGACAAATCCCTCAGACTTTTGATGTATTTTGTAGAATAAAATCGAAATTTATTTATTTTGGATGTATAATAGATTCTTGTGTTGTTCTATTAAAAACAAGGAGGTAATATTTTGATGGAATGGACTTTATTTGGATTGTTTCTAATTTCCGCAATATTGCTAGGGTTTTCATTAGTTAAGTCATATCGTGACTCCAAAGTAGAGAAAAAGCAAATTGATTTAGTACATGTTTCCATAATGAAAGAAATCAATAGCATTCAAGACTCAATCCGTGATATCGAGCTTGATATAGAAGTGGTCATAAATGAAGCTGGGATTCAACTTTCTGCAGACGAAAAGCTTTTTTTGCGTGAAGTCATAGACTTATATAGACGTAATTACTCAATTGAAAGCATCGCCGAGAAAAAGGAAGTACCAGAAACTGAAATTGAACAGCTGCTAACACCTTATCTGAAAATAAAGGATGAAGGGGGACTAGTTGCCAATGCGAATTAACTTATTGAGCAGCTTTGCAGCAGGAATACTTATTACTACAACAATTTGTGGTGCTGTTTACTTCACCGATGATAATACCACACAAAAAGCATCAGCTAAATCTACCGAAAAAGTCCAGCTAACTGCATCAGAGATGAAGGATAAACTTGAATCTGAAGGTTATGTCGTACAAACAAAGGAAGAACTTGAAAAGACTTTACAGGCTGCGAAGAGCACTGAAACAAAACCAGCTGATTCAAAAGAAAAGGAAAAGGCTGTAACCCAAGTCTTAGTTAATGTTGCTGATGGGATGACTAGTATCGATGTCGCTAACGCACTCTTTCAAGCAAAATTAATTCCAGATGCTTTCAAATTTACTCAGGATATTGAAGCTAGAGGGCTGCAAAACGCATTAAGACCAGGTTCATATACAGTTAATAGCGACATGTCCTACGACCAAATCATTGCGACTATTTTTACAAATTCATAAGTCAAAAATTAAGCCGCTCTCAATTTGAGACGGCTTTTCTTAATAGTTGAATCTACTAGTATATTCCAAGAATGCTTCGATATGATAAAATTAATCTATTATTATGTACGAAGGAGCAATCATATGGAACATCAATCCTATTTCTATCAATTTATGGAGCCTATCTCCAAAGAATTAGCCCTTGTAGCAAGAGAATTAGAAAATAGTATTTTTTCGAGTCCAAGAACCATGCTGACACATGCTCGTGTCTTTGTGGAAAATATTTTGCAGCAGGTTATAAATGTGGAACAATTGCCCACTGATCCTCGTGCTAATTTAAAAGATCAACTTGATATGCTAAGTGATAAAGGTTATTTAATGAAAGAAGTTCAAGATGCATTGCATTTAATTCGCCAAAATGGAAACCAAGCTGCCCATAATTCGAGAATGTTCCGTTTTTCTGAGGCACTGCTATCATGGGAGGCATTATACAAAATCGTTAAATGGTATGTAGAGGTGTATGGTCCAGTAGATATTACTGTTCCAGATTATCAAGATCCATCTCCTATTATGGAAAAAGGATATGATATGTCTGAGCTTGAAATAAGACTCAAGTCACTTGAAGAGCTTCTTTCAAATTCTGTTCAAAAACTTACCACTGAGACTGCACTAGCGGAAACCGCGGTAAGTGTTGAAACTCCTCCAGAAATAAGCAAAGAGGTAAATCCAGGATTCACGCCTATTCGTACGCTATCGTATAATGGCAGACAACTAGAGGTTCCATACTTTCTTCGGGATGCCTTCTTACTTCCGCAAAGATTTGAAAAATCCGAAACTTTTCTAATAAGACTGGGAGCAGAGCAACAAGCTCGGATTATGAGTGAGCTTCCAAGTAATTTGGATGGTCTTCACAAACATGTAAAACGATACAGTGGTAAGAATGATGAAATACTCTTTGAGGAGTTAAGGATCTATATTGAGGAAGAAAAAATCAGAAGGAAGCTTTCACTCGAACGCTCAGGGGAACTGTTTTTCTTTTACAAGGCTGACCATATCGTTGTTACGGAGGAACTTTCAAAGGTCCTGCTTACCTCAGTTGAATTCACAGGGATTCCAAGTTTATTAAGACAATTAAACGAGGATCAAATTGAAAGTGTGGGGCAGCTTCCAAAGGAACTTGTGATTCTTGCAAAATACGAAAATGTTGGTATTGGAACCGTTGAAAAGCTATTTGAGCAGTTAAAGAAAAAAGTAAATGAAAAAACCATAACACTAGAGGTGGAGGAGTCTAGTCGGCCAAGTTATAAAAAGTGGGAATCCTTGTATATCAATGTAAAGCTTGGAAAAGGGAACACGGTTATTCGTGGTGAAAGTGTACCTGCACTTTGGAAAGAAGGTTTAAATTGGATTGAAGATCACCATCTTCCTCTTCATCAACTAGTAGAAGAAGGTGTTGTCCTTGGGGCAACGGATAATGGTAAACGCTTTGCTGTAGCGCTTAAACCCATTCATAAAGATAAGCGACCATTTACCCAAACGCATACCTATCAATCTAAACTAACGGAGACTACCTATTACCTTGAAACCAAAATCAATCCTAAATCCGGACTCGAAACCCTAGCGAAACTCCTTACACGTTTAGGAGTTGAGGTGAAAATTCCATTACTCGAAAGTGACAATTGATTTTTTTAACACCGGCATTCTACAAGTGAATGTCGGTGTTTTTTTATTTTTCTAAAAATTAAGTATCCCCATGAAACCAGAAGAGTTATAATAAATTGGAATAAATTTAGAGTATCGAAATAAGTTTAGGAAGATATTCTAACTAAAAGGTGTGTTGGAGAAAATGAAAAAGATAGATGAAAACCTGAGTATGAAATCCTTGTTTATATTCTTTATTCCTTTAGGATTGTCTGCCAGTCTTGTTACGATATCTCATATTATTATCAACAGTACATTAGTAAGAGCAGATAATTCAGAATTTATTTTGGCAGGCTATGCGATTGCAATGAGTCTGTTTGTCATTACGGAACGGCTGGGAAATTTGCTTCGTCAAACTTGTTCTTCATTGGTGAGAGATAGAGATTCGTATAAATTAATGTCCCATTTTGCTTTTTATCTCATCATTAGTTTAATGTTGGTGGCCATTTCAGTTGCCTATACACCTGTAGGAGATTTTATTTTTGCGAAAATTTTCGGTGCTAAAGCGAATATGGTGGACGATATTAAGAGCATTTACCAAGTCCTAATCTTTGTTACAATATTTTCTGCACTCCGTTGTTTAGCCCAGGGAATTATTATCTATAACCGACAAACGAAATGGTTAACGATTGGAATGGTCATAAGGCTTGCTGCGATGTATTTGTTGTCCTTATATTTTATTCAGAGTGGCCAAATAACAGGAAAATCAGGTGCGATTATCTTTTTATTAGGGATGATCATTGAATGTATCATCAGTTTCATTGAAGCTAGGAAGTTAATTCGGAAAATGCCTGAGAAACACGAACAACAAATAGAGTCAAAGAGAACTATTTTTAAATTTTATAGCCCACTTATGTTTTCTTCTGTTATCGTCGTTATGATTGGACCAGCTATTAATATTTCTTTAGGGAAAACAGATAATATTGAGCTCGCCATTGCGAGTTATGCTGTCGCCATGAGTGTAACCCAATTGATTTTAAGTTTTTTCACCTATATCCATCAAATTGTCATCAATTTTTATGGAGATCATAACGCCATTGTGAAAAAGTTTTTGCTAGTAGTTGGTTTTGTCCCTTTTATATTGGTGGGGATATTATCATTTACCCCACTAGGAGGACTATTTTTAGAGCATGTGATTGGGGTGAACGGGAGACTATTGGATGCAAGTTTACAAGTGCTCCAAGTTACAATGTTAATGGCCCTTGTGTTTCCGTTTGTAGATTTCTTTAATGGTTTACTAATGGTATATAAGCAAACAAAAGTAACGATTTTTTCTCAGTCTGCCAATTTTGTCGTTACAGTGATTGCGTTAATCATTGGCGTTAATTTTGTCTCACAATGGAATGGGTCAATTGGCGCGATAGCACTTTCGCTTGGATTTTTAGCGGAGTTAGCCGTCGTAAGCAGCTTCGTTCATGCTATAGAATCTAAAGAAGGAAAATTAAATATGTTTCGAATTAAAGGATTATCGAGAGCAGGGAAAAATCGGTAGTTCTTCTGCCTATCTTATAAGTAAATCACCAAATCAGTACTTGGTGATTGCTTTTTTTATTTTTGGCTGTGTTAAATTGGGCTGTTGATTTGTGCTCCACTAAGGAATGCTTCTTCGAATAATCACCGCAG
>NZ_NPDD01000017.1 GCF_002272245.1 Bacillus sp. 7884-1
GCGCTAAAGCGCCTTGGGCGAAAGCTTGCGCTGAAGAACTAGGGAAAGAACTGATAGTGGTAGATAGTAATATTAATGATGTATTAAAGATGAGTTTTGTAAGAACACATACCATGCGGAATATATCGACTTTGTTAGTTTTTCAGAAGCTGTTTCATATTTTTACTACACTTCATGAGGTCTGTTTTTGAATTCATGTATTGTTGTATATGTCATTGGAAATTATTCAGATAAAGTATCTACTATTTCCTTAATGTAGTGAGAAGGAATTGCGACACCTACAATTTCTTTTGTTTCTATTTCAGGGTTTTGCAGGGTAGCAAAGATAACACCAACGACTTCACCATTTTGATTCAGTACTGGACTGCCACTGTTTCCTTTATAAATAGGGGCTTCAATCATCATAACCGGAACATCCCAGTCGGTTAAGTGAGCTTTTCCTATGATTTCACCTTCATTGGCTATTTGGGTAAAAGCTAACGGATTTCCGATAAAGATGATTTTCTCATCAGTCCATCTTTCCCATTCTTTTTCGGTAGATAGCTGGAGGTAAGGCAGGTTATCAGCTTCGATATCAATAATCGCAACATCCAGCTGTGGGTGTTTCGCGATTACTTTGCCAACATATGAATCTCCAGATTTGAAATGGACATTTACTCTATTTGTGCGGTCGACAACGTGTTCATTGGTAACAATTAATCCATCAGCTGTGACTGTAAAACCCGTTCCTTTTGTTCCATCCCATTCAATTGTCACAACGGATTTCTTATACTCTTTTACATCAGGCTCTTTTGATAATCTGTTTGACACTTTCACAAAGTTGATGGCCGGGAGATTGAATACGTTAATCCAAACATCTAATCCACTTATCAGAAGCGCGAGCACAAGAAGGGAACTAATGATTTTAACCATAACCTTTTTCTGCTTTTTCTTTTGAAGCTTCTCTTTTTCCCATTCCTGCCTATCTTCCGGATTAAAAAAAGTCTCCCAGTCGATTTCGTCTTCTGTTTGTTTTGGGCCGTTATTTTCGTTATTCACGTTTTATCCCTCATTACGAATTTTCTATATCTCTATTATATCAATCATGAACGAAAAACTAATCATTATTAATCAACCAAAACTTCATGATAAAATTTAAATAAAAAGCGGAGAGGACTTAACAAATGGAAATAAAAAAAGTATCTATTATTGGATTAGGAGCTTTAGGGATATTATTTGGGAACCATTTAGCCAAGAGAATGCCAAAGGAAGATGTAAGAATTATTGCAGACCGTAAGCGTATCGATAAATATAAAGAAGAACATGTTTATTGTAATGGTGAACTTTGCGACTTCCACTATGTAACACCTGAAGAGCCCTGTGAACCAGCAGATTTACTGATTTTTACAGTGAAATACGAAGGGTTATATGATGCTATACAGGCTGTTCAACATCATGTGGGAAAGGACACTATCATACTATCCGCTTTAAATGGCATTACAAGTGAAGGTATCATTGGTCAAGTGTATGGTATGGATAAGATTCTTTATAGTGTGGCCCAAGGGATGGACGCAGTAAAAGCTGGAAATAAACTTACATATGACCATATGGGAATGCTTTGCTTTGGTGATCAAAAGCCGGGGGGGATTTCTGACAAGGTTAAGAGTGTTGCGGCCTTTTTTGATAAAGTTGATTTTCCATATGAGGTAGACACCAATATGAATAAGCGGCAATGGGGGAAATTTATGCTTAATGTTGGAGTCAATCAAACCGTCGCTGTTTATAAAAGCAATTATGGTGAAGTTCAACGTGCAGGCGAAGAGAGGGAAACCATGATCGCTGCAATGAGAGAGGTAATTACCTTATCTGAATACGAGGGAGTCAATCTAACGAAGGGAGACCTGAATTATTGGTTAAGCGTGTTAGCTACTTTAAGCCCAGAGGGGAAACCTTCTATGGCGCAGGATTTGGAGGCGCGGCGTTATAGTGAAGTGGGTTTGTTTGCAGGAGCAGTATTGGAGATGGGTGAAAAACATCGAGTACCAACCCCTGTAAATAAAAAACTATATGACACCATTAAATCCATTGAAAGTACCTATTGAAAGGCTGTGGTAGGGTAAATACTGATTTTGGCACCCTGTTGATTTGTGCGGAAGGCGCGAGACTCCTAGAGGAGGACGGGACAGGGGAGACCCCGCAGGCGCTTTAGCGCCGAGGAGT
>NZ_NPDD01000018.1 GCF_002272245.1 Bacillus sp. 7884-1
GTGATTATTCAAAGAAGCTTTCCTTAGTGGAGCACAAATCAACAGACCAATTTAACACAGCCTACTGAAAAAGTAACCTCTTTGATATAAGTAAACGGATATGTTAAACTAAAATTAACTTATAAGAAATGGAGGTTTTCCCTTTGACTGCGTCTATGAGACTACGATTTCCTGCTTTGAACTGTTAATTGAATAGGTTCAAGGACTTTGCTTTTTGCAGAGTAACGGGAGTGGTCTGTCTATTTTTAGGAAACCTTTATTTTACGGTGATGAAAAACAAGAGGGGACGATTCTGCCCTCTTTTTTGCTGTCTTTTTTTAGATGTATTTTCAGTTTCTATTAAAAATGTCCTTGACCACATACTAGACAAATAAAAATAATTTATAGGACGTGTAATCTATGGAAACACCAAAACAAGAAATGAATAATTGGAAGAGGAATACGATTCTCTTTTTAGGTTGTCAAACTATATCGCTATTTGGATCAGCATTGGTTCAGTATGCAATTATGTGGTATATCACCTTGAACACTCAGTCGGGTGTGATGATGACGATTTCCATCATCTGCGGCTTTGTCCCAACCTTTTTTCTTTCTCCATTTGCAGGAGTATGGGCAGATCGCTACAACCGAAAAATACTGATTATCCTATCAGATTCTTTGATAGCCATTTCAACTTTAATTTTGGCCATCTTGTTTTTAATGGGGTACGAGGCACTTTGGTTATTATTTCTTATGTCAGCCATCCGGGCGATAGGAACTGGAATTCAAGGTCCAGCGGTTGGGGCTATTCTTCCTCAGCTTGTACCAGAGGATAAACTGACAAAGGTGAACGGAACAAACGGAAGTATACAGGCGTTAATCATGCTTGTTGCGCCTATGGTCAGTGCGGCATTGCTGACAATGGCTTCAATGGAAGCCATCTTCTTTATAGATGTAGTCACTGCAGCAATCGCTGTTTTTATCTTACTCACTTTTTTGCATATTCCAATCCATGCAAAAGCTGCAGAAAAGCAAACGACCAGTTATTTCAGCGACTTGAAGCAAGGTTTTATCTATATTCAAAACCACGCTTTTGTTAAAAAGTTTTTTGCATTTTTTGCGTTTTTCTTTGTATTAGCGGCTCCGGTAGCATTCCTAACTCCGCTACAGGTTACTCGAAGCTTTGGTGATGATGTATGGCGGTTAACAGCGATTGAAATTACTTTCTCAATTGGAATGATGCTAGGTGGTGTGCTTATGGCATCGTGGGGTGGATTTAAAAACAAGATTCATACGATGACATTAGCTGCACTAGTGATGGGTGCCTGTACGTTTGCGCTAGGCATTATCCCTAACTTTTGGGTTTATATCGTGTTCATGGGATTCGTAGGTATGGCAATGCCAATCTTTAACACACCATCCACTGTTCTGTTACAAGAAAAAGTGGAGGGAGATTATTTAGGAAGAGTCTTTGGTGTACTAGGAATGATTTCAACCTCCATGATGCCGCTAGGAATGCTCATATTTGGACCAATCTCTGACATTATCGACATAGAATGGCTGCTGATAGGGACTGGAATACTAATGTTTATCCAAGGATTCTTCTTAGTTGGCAGTAAGGTTTTATTAGAAGCTGGTAAACCAGTAGTAAAAGAAAGCACAAATTAGAAGGAAATACAAAAACCGTTTTCTTTTTAAAAGAAAACGGTTTTTGCGTTAGATTCTATAAATTATTAGTTTGCAGCACGTTTTCTTTCATCTTTTTTATCTGTTTGATAACCGTCAGCCCAGAATTCTGCATTCTTAATACCTAATTTTGTAGAGTTAAATTCAGGGTCCAGGCCTTGCTTCAGCTGCGCTTCATAATCCTTTAGAGCAATATTCGCTGGTTTGAATAATAAAAGAATAGCAATTAAATTCAACCATACCATGATTCCGAGTCCGATATCACCCATTGCCCAAGCTGTCCCTGCCGTCTTTATTGATCCATAGAAAGTAGAACCTAAGAGTACAAGTTTTAATATGGTCATAGCTAATTTTCTTTGTTTGCCTTTAACTAGATAAGCAAGATTGGTTTCTGCAATATAGTAATAAGCAAAAATCGTCGTGAAGGCAAAGCAGAATAGAGCCAACGCAATAAATCCTGATCCGAACCCTGGAATAATTGTATCAATGGCTGCTTGTGTGTAAGCAGGACCACTTTCAACGCCTTTCAGATTTTCCACTAAGACTTCACCCGTTTTTTCATTTACGGTATTGTACGAATTTGTAAATAAAATCATAAAAGCAGTCGCTGTAACGATTAAGAACACATCAAGATAAATGGAGAATGCTTGTACTAATCCTTGTTTTGCCGGGTGTGATACTTCTGCGGCGGCTGCAGGGTGAGCACCTGTTCCTTGTCCTGCTTCATTCGCATATAGACCACGTTTTACACCCCACATAATGGTTGAACCTAGAATACCACCGAACATTCCCTCAGTGCCAAATGCACTTTTAAAAATCAGAGTAAATACTTCTGGAATTCTATCGAAATTCACCGCAATAATTGCTATGGCGACAAGTAAATATCCGGCCGCCATAAAAGGCACGAGAAATTCCGCAACTCTCGCGATCCGCTTAACGCCGCCAAAAATAATAAGTCCCATAAGTAAGACTACTACCAAACCAGTAATGGAACTTTCAATTCCAAAAGCATTGCTAACACCCTCAGCAATTGCATTCGCCTGAATACCTGGCATGAGAACAGCCATTGCGAGGAGTGTCGCAACTGCAAAAATAACGGCAAACCATTTCCATCCAAGTCCCTTTTCAATATAGAAGGCAGGACCGCCTCGATACTCTCCATCTTGCTTTTCTTTATAGATTTGGGCAAGGGTAGACTCAACAAATGCAGATGCTGCACCGATAAAGGTGATTATCCACATCCAAAATACAGCTCCAGGCCCTCCGAAGGCAATCCCCGTTGCCGTTCCGGCGATATTCCCGACACCAATACGACCTGATAAAGACATTGCCAATGCTTGAAAGGAAGAGACACCCTCATTGGAGCTTTTGCCAGAAAATAGTAGACGAACCATTTCCTTTACATGACGAATCTGCAGAAATCTTGTCCGTACACTAAAGTACAATCCAACTGCACAAATAAAGATGATGAGCGGTGCACTCCATAAATAACCGTTAATACTGGTAACGAGTTGTTCAAACATAGAATACCTCCTTTGTTATGTATGAGTGGTTTACAACTTCCAGATGTTGTATAACAAGATGACATTAAAAGTATAAAATAATATAGGTTGATATTTCAATAGAATATTCTATAAATTCCCTATATTGTGACTTTAGTAATATAATAAATATATAAAAAGTATGTAAAACAAAAAAGGACAAACTTCATTTTACGAAGCTTGTCCTTTACTGTGGTACCTAATAGTTATGGTTTCTTTGAAAATGCATGAATCAGAACACTTTTGATGATACTCGGTGTCATCAAGGATGAAATCGGTCGAACAAGGTTCATCACTTTGACAAAAGCGTCATAGACTTCTTTATTTTGCGATGATAAAAGGAAGATTTTTCTTGCGTACCATTGCTGAAATAAAAGACCAACTGGCCTTTTCCCGTTGGTAGAAGGATACCGGAAGTCTTCGGTAATAACCATATTCCAAATCGGAGAAATGATTTTAGCAGCCTTTTTGTGAAATGCCGCTGGAATGAGAGGTAGTTCATCTTTATGTTTCTGTAACAGCTTTTGGAGTGCAAGAGCCTCTAAAATTGCAATACTCATTCCTTGACCGAATACGGGGTCAATTCTGCAGATTGTATCACCTATTAGGAGTAAACCAGTCGGTAAATTCTCTATTGTATCATATCGTCTCCAAACTATTTTTGGGATACGATAAATAGATGTTTTGGTTAGTGGCAAACCATTTGCTATTTCCTGATAAATATCTAATTGTGGCAGTTTTTTTGCTAGTTCAATAAAGCCTTTATCACTTTTCAGAACTTCTTTTTCATTAAAAGAATGATGGTATCCCATCAATGTGACTATATAACGATTTCCTTCTACCTTTGAGATGGTTCCACCCATTTTTTGATGGGGCGGGTTAGGATACACCATCTTAATCTTCCAGTCTCTTTCTTGATGATCAGCTAGTTTATATTGTTTACTAATATAACCCAGGTTGATTTCTATTTGTTCATCATGAACCAGAGTCCCTCGTTTGTTTAACCAATTTGACGTTAGACTGCTAACTCCACTGGCATCCACCACAAGGTCAGCCAAGATTGATTCATCTTTTAGTTGAACACCGATAATTTGATTTTCTTCTTCATTATATAAAAAACTCTGAACTACTTGATTGTAATTAAATACAACATTAGGAATTCTTTTTATATATTGGTCAATGTGCCATTCTAAATGCGGTCGCGTCTGTAGTGTGGTACTGTACCCTCCGTCATAACGAACCTTCCAAGCACCATGGTGAAACCAAGCGAGATCAATGGTTGAGTTAATTTTAACAGCCCCGCTATGGTAAAAGTGCTCTGTTATTCCTGGAAATAATTCCTCGAGGCCAGCCTCACCTGCATGAAGCAGGGCATGTAAATGCTCATCTTGAGGGGCACCTTTTCTTGGAGAGGGACCTGCTTGTTCTTGATCCCTCTCAAGTATAATTACTTCTTTATAATGAACTGATAATACACGTGCTGCTAATTTTCCAGAAATACCCCCGCCAATAATAATTGCAGTATTTTTTGAAGACACGAAAGTTACCACCTGACATAAAAATTAATCAAAAGGCCAATAGAAAAAGCAACCCCAAGAGGTTACTTAGATTAGGCACCAATTTTTTCTGAAATGTATAAAGAGTTGGTTTCATCCCAGTGAAAAATACCTTCTTGCAGTTGTATGGTTGTATCAAAAGGACGAGGTATCGGTAAATCTCCCAGCTGCTCCATCAATTGCTCTCTTAATTGAAGGAGTTCATTTCTCGAAGCAATCCGAATCACTTGTTTTAAGGAGAGCTCGTTTAAGTTGATACTTTTACTGTTACAGATGCTATCCTGGAAAGGCTTGTTAAACTGGATCATCATTTGTAAATCATTGAGGCAGGCAACCCCAAAAACATCTTTTATGATGTCATCATATTTAAGCTGGTAGCCAGTTGCAAACTTAATAATACTCTTTTCGGGATTTTCTAAAATATAAATTGTATCAATTTGATTTTTCATTTATTAGCACCCTTTTGTTCTAAACAGTAGTCTAATTCCTCACACCACTGCGTTAGTTGATTAAAACATTATTATTTTATTATAGCACAGATTTGAATTTTTGGGGCAATAGACAACCTGTATGTGACATTTGTCATACTCTGCACATGACACCTGGTACTTACTGTAATGATTTTATTTCCCTATACTTGGTTTAACGACACAAACCGAAGGGAATTAAAAAAATGTCTGTACAAGAAAATACAAAAAGTTTACGAAAACAAGTTGCTCCTTTTGAAAAATCAACAACAAAAGAAAGTGTATGGCAAATCATTAACACGGTTGGACCGTTTATCTTATTTTGGTTCCTTGCATATCAAAGCTTAGCCGTTTCCTATTGGTTAGCATTAGTACCAATTGTGCTTGCAGCAGGATTCTTAGTACGAATTTTTATCATATTCCATGATTGTACCCATCATTCATTTTTTAAAAACAGAACTGCAAATCGAGCAGTTGGTACGGCGATGGGAGTTTTAACATTATTCCCATTTGATCAGTGGGGACATGAACATTCCGTCCATCACGCAACGAGTGGTAACTTAGATAAGCGTGGCACAGGGGATATATGGACACTAACAGTTGATGAATACTTGGCAGCTCCGCTTAAATTACGTATAGCGTATCGTTTTTATCGCAACCCACTTGTCATGTTTGGGATAGGACCAATCTATGTATTCATGCTTAAGAATCGTTTCAACAGAAAAGGTGCTCGTAAGAAAGAACGAATGAACACTTATTTAACAAATGTGATTCTTGTTGCTTTGATTGCATTACTTTGCTGGGCAATTGGCTGGCAGTCATTTCTACTCGTACAAGGTACAATTTTCATGATTTCTGGTTCAGCAGGTATTTGGTTATTTTATGTGCAGCATACTTTTGAGGATTCTTACTTTGAAGAAGACAAAGACTGGGAATATGTTAAGGCAGCAGTAGAAGGAAGTTCTTTTTACAAGCTTCCAAAACTTCTGCAATTTTTAACTGGTAATATTGGTTTCCACCATGTTCACCACTTAAGCCCAAGGGTTCCTAATTATAAACTAGAAGAGGCTCATAATGAAACGACTCCATTACAAAACGTACCAACGATTTCACTTGCAACAAGCTTAAAGTCGCTTCGTTTCCGTTTATGGGATGAAAAAGCGAAGAACTTCGTTGCTTTTAAAGACGTTAAAGCTTTAGCTAAAAAACGT
Source organism: Bacillus sp. 7884-1 (assembly GCF_002272245.1). GTDB lineage: Bacteria > Bacillota > Bacilli > Bacillales > Cytobacillaceae > Neobacillus. The sequence continues at coordinate 6,441 of NZ_NPDD01000018.1, forward strand.
ATTTCTGTTCAAGCAAAACCAGAATTGTAATGTCACACAACTTGGCAGACTCTCCTTTTGGGGAGTCTCTGCATGATTTGTAGCAGCAGCCTGATAAGGAGAGATAGGAAAATGATTCGAATTGTTATCGCAGAGGATCAGGAACTGCTGTTAGAGGCCATGGGCAATCTGCTGAATCTTGAAGATGATATCGAAGTTGTTGGTACTGCAGTCAATGGGGAAGAGGCTATAGTGCTTGTGAACCAATTACAGCCGGACGTGTGTATTATGGATATAGAAATGCCTGAAAAAAGTGGACTAGAGGCCGCAGAGTTTTTACAGCTCGATGGCTGTAAAGTGATTATTCTAACAACCTTTGCGAGACCAGGATATTTTGAACGTGCATTGAAAGCGGATGTGAGAGGATATTTACTTAAAGACAATCCGAGTGAGGAGTTAGCCTCTGCTATTCGGAGCATTATGGATGGTAAGCGAATTTATTCTAAAGAACTCATGGATGAGGATATCAGTGAAGCAAATGCTGATCCGCTCTTCCAGAAATCTTCTCAAAGTATCAATAAAGGATCTGTCAAAAACTATCTAACATCTATTATGGATAAAATAAAGTTGCCGACAGGCTGAAAAAGCATCCACAATGGATGCTTTTTATGTTTTTTCAAAAGATGGTAAGTGATCCCAATCCGGATAAATCAGAAAGAGTGATGAAGGCAATGCTGCAAATGAAGAAAATGGATATCAAAGCATTAGAGCAAGCCTACTAGGGGTAAATTAAAATACATCAAACCAAACTGGCTCATCATCCTCAGGGTCTCCATTGTAATTAATTAGAATTTCATCACCGGTTTTTATTTTAGTATAAGCAAAAATGTCGATGGTCTGATTTTTTAAATTTAGTTTATATAAAGCATTTGGGGTAAAAGAATGGTTAAACAGCGAACCATAACCTAACGCTAAGGCACATTCTTCATAATCCTCGCCCCACCAGAACACGTATTCAATCATGATGGTTTTTTTCAAATACTTATACTCATCCTTAGGGGAAACAATCACTGGTGCTGCATGGATTAGTTCTCCCTTTTTAATATCACGGGTTGCAAATATCCCTCTGCCATACTTTGATTTCTTCACTTCAAACATAGAGTTGTCACCACCATTTTTGAATAATTCAATTTAGTATCAATCTATGACAGAATGGGTAAATTTGTTTTAGATATTCTATTTTGGAATGATTTATTTAGGAGGTAACGAAATGAATGAAACACCAGAGAGCAATCATAAAACATACTGTGCCAATGAGTATGATGTATTAAAGCGTGTGATTCTTTGCGCGCCACAATATATGACCATTCGTGAAGTTATCAATGAGACACAAAAGGAATTTGAGGATGAAGGCATACATATAAAAACTGCACTAAAACAACATCGGGAATTCGTAAGGATCCTAGAAGAACAAGGGATTGAGGTTATTTTATTACCTTATCATAAGAAATACCCGGAGCAGGTGTTTACCAGAGATATTGGCTTTACGCTAGGGCAAACCATATTTGTTGCTAAGATGGCACATGATGTTCGGATGGGTGAAGAAGATGTATTAAAACGCTGGTTAGAGGATGAGGAAATGTCTTATTACAGTTTGGCTGAGGATAGGATTGAAGGTGGAGATGTAGTCATTGATGGTAAGACCATTTACGTTGGCTTAAGTAACCGGACCCATCAGGAAGCAGTAGACCATTTGCAAGGTCTACTTAATCAATTTGATGTGAAGGCCATTCCGTTTAAAGAAAAATATCTCCATCTGGATTGTGTTTTTAATGTCATATCACCGGATGTGGCTCTGATTTATCCGCCAGCACTTACAAAGGAAGATATTGATCTTTTTTCATCCCGATATGCATTAATTGAGGTATCAGAGGAAGAACAATTTACATTAGGAACCAATGTATTAAATATTGGAAACAAGAAAATTTTAAGCTTACCCGTTAATAAACAGGTTAATGAAAAACTGCGAGATCGAGGATTCGAAGTGATTGAAGTGGATATTACAGAAATCATTAAATCCGGTGGGTCCTTCCGTTGCTGCACACTTCCTATCCTGAGAGGATAAGAAAAAGGCTGTCCGAGTATCTCGGACAGCCTCTTTATAGAAATCAATAGGTTATTGACCTTGTTGATTTCGTAATGATTGTTCAGCGTAGGCAACAAGACGTTTCGTCATTTCGCCTCCAACTGAACCGTTTGCTCGTGCGGTCGTATCAGCACCAAGTTGAACTCCAAACTCGTTGGCGATTTCTTCCTTCATTTGATTCAGGACGTTCTCTGAACCAGGAACCACTAGTTTGTTTCTAGCCATGATACATCACTCCCGACGAAGTTTTTTGAGCAATCTGGAATTGCTCGTGTTTATTTTACCCAACTTCATTTGTATTATTTAGCATAATAATTTTGCGTATAATAAGGCTGTGATTTTTCATTAAAAGCGACCCCAACGCCTAAGTACTCGTAATCTTGGCGAAGAATATTTTCACGATGTCCAAGCGAATTCATTAAACCTTCATGGGCAAAAATACTGCTTAATTGACCATAAGCCAAATTTTCTCCAGCCGTATGGAAAGCTACTGCATCCTCTTTCATGCGATCAAAAGGTGATTGTCCCTCAAGATTTTTATGGTCGAAATAATCATTCTCTGCCATATCTGCACTATGTTCTCGTGCTGTTTCCCTGACATGGTCATCCCATGTTAAGATAGGGAGCTGATGATTGATACGTGCAGCATTGGTTAAATCAAACATTTGATATTCAAAGCCTTCTTTTAAGGTCGGAGATGCTTCCGTATAAAAATCTTTTTTGTTTTCTTCAAGAGGCTTGCTAATGATTTGTATGGCCGTTACAGTATCGTTCTCATGCTTATCATAAAATATGGTTACATAGGCATCATCCAGCAAAAATAAATCATTGTCACTATCCTCTTGGAGCTGGTAAATGACCATTCCCTTTTGAATCTTCGTAATCGGTTCACCGAGAATGCTGCGAACACTTTCTTTTGACGAATTGCCGATTTTGATTCCATTTGTAGATGCTAATAAATCTTGGTTCGTATAGAGACCGGCCGCTTTGTTATTATCATCGTACATCACCATGAAAAAATCATGATAGTTCTCATGGTAAGCATGCCAATTTGCTCCGTATTCATTCACTGAGATCCGTTTTGCTATGCCCAAATTATGCTCAATCTCCGCTTTCTCATTTCCTAGCTCGATATTATGAACAGAAAAAGTTTGTTCAGAAGGGGGTGTTAACTCAACTTTTTCCAGCGGCTCTTCTTTGGATTTTTCTTGGGTTTGCTGCATTTCATCGAGTTGAAAGCCAAGCTGTTTTAACATTTGCTGGATATCATCATATAAAACGCTAATGGTTTCAGGTACTTCAAGATTATCCTTGATTGACGATACAAAATTAGCTTGAATTTCGGAATTATCCAACTGTTTGGCAATAAATGGCCAAGAAATATATATCAAAAATAAAATAGCGATTAATCTAAGAAAACGAAACATAATATTCCTCCAATACTATTAGGAGTATAGCCAATTTCGCTTAACTGTAAAATAAATTAGCTTTGAAATCAAGATTAATTTTCGTTATTCTGATTATATCTGCGTTAAACAGAAAATATCTGCGTTAATTAAATTATATCTGCGATAAACAGAATATATCTGCGTTAAATCAAATATATCTGCGATGCTCAAAAATTTAAATGTCAGGCACAAAACTTAGTGCCTGACATTTTATAAAAAACGCTAATTATATTTCAAGGATAATCGGTAGAATCATCGGTTTTCTCTTCGTATGTTTAAATAAATACTGACCGACAGACTTTTTAATATTTTGCTTCATGACGTTCCACTGGCGAATATTGTCTGCTTCTAATTCAAGAATCACTTTCTTAACAAGGCGGTTAATTTCTCTTATCAAATCCTCTGATTCCTTTACATACACAAATCCACGTGTAATCGTATCAGGACCCTGAATAATTTTTCGATCGGATTTGCTGATGGTTAAGACAACAACGAGCATCCCATCTTCAGAGAGTTGTCTTCGGTCACGTAAGACAATTTCCCCAACATCGCCAACGCTAATTCCATCTACATATGTGTCTCCTGCTGGAATACTTCGAGTTTGACGAGCAACAGAATTTTCAATATCCACCACATCACCATTTTTAATGATAAACGTATTCCCTTTTTCTACACCAACCGATTCGGCTAACTGCCGGTGATGATGGAGCATTCTATATTCACCATGAATCGGGATAAAATAGGTTGGCTTCATTAACGTAAGCATGAGTTTTAAATCTTCCTGGTAGCCATGACCTGAAACATGCATACCGGTTGAGCTTCCTGAGCCATAAATAACCTTAGCTCCAAGTTGGAATAAGTTGTCGATGATTCGAGAAACACCCTTCTCGTTACCAGGTATAGGCGAAGCAGCTAAAATAACGGTATCCCCAGGGTAAATCGTTGCATCCCGATAATTTCCTGTTGATAGTCGTGCAAGGGCAGCATTAGGTTCGCCTTGACTTCCTGTACACAGAATCACGACCTTGTCAGGAGGAAACTGTTCAATTTCATTTGCACTTATCAGCATTCCATCCGGAACATTTAAATACCCGCGTTCAAGTGCAACATCAACCACGTTCACCATACTTCGTCCAAGAAGTGCAAGCTTACGATTTGTTTTTATTGCTGCTTCCACGACTTGTTGAACACGGTTAACGTTTGATGCAAAAGTGGAGAGGATAATTTTTCCCTCTGCCTTCATAAAAGCCTCCACTAAATGTTCTGCGACCATTTTCTCGGAAGGAGATAAACCTTTCCTCTCGGCATTGGTACTTTCGGAGATTAAAGCAATAACACCTTGTTGGCCAATCTGAGCCATTTTATGAATATCACTATACTGGTCATTTGACGGTGTTAAATCGAATTTAAAATCACCTGTATGAACGACATTTCCTTCTGGTGTATGAAAAACAATCCCAAGACAATCAGGAATACTATGACTTACTTTGAAAAAGGAACAACGGATTTCCCCAAATTCAAGTGTGGACTCAGAATGGATCGTTACAAGCTCACTATCCCGAAGTAGCCGATGCTCTTCTAACTTTAATTCAATTAATCCTAACGTAAATCGAGTAGCATATATTGGAACATTTAATTTTTTCAAAAAGAAAGGAATACCGCCAATATGATCTTCATGACCATGAGTCACAATCATTGCTCGGATTTTATGCTGATTATCCTCTAAATAAGTCATATCAGGGATAATCAAGTCAATGCCCATTAAACTTTCGTCTGGAAATTTACCCCCGCAATCAATCACCAAAATATCGTCTCCATATTCGATTACATACATGTTCTTACCAATTTCATTGATTCCGCCTAAGGCGAAAATAGACAATTGTTTTGTTTCTGTTTTCATATAAATTACCTCCCGAATACTTGTAGATTGTTTTATTATCCCCCTATAGAAGGTGAGTATGTTAAAGAAGTAAATTTATTAAAAAAGATATTTCGTAATTTTTAAAAAATATATTGATTTTTGGAAAAATAACAATTAAGATATGATTTATAGTAATCCTATTGAGTTAATCGGAATTAAAACAAAACAGTTTATCCCATTTCCATTATTGATTCCAAAACCACTATGGAACATTTTTATCAGTGAATGTTGACCAAATTACTCAACATTAAAGAGGAGGTTTGAAATGAAGGTATCAAGCAGGGGTGAATACGCACTAAGAGCACTAATCTTGCTAGGAAACCATAAAGGAAAAGTACTCAGCATTCAGGAAATTTCTGAAAAAACCCTTGTTAGTATTAACTACCTGGAACAAATCCTTCTTCAATTAAAAAAACTTGGGTATGTTGTCAGTAAACGTGGTGCAAAGGGTGGCTACTTACTATATGGAGAACCAACAGATATTAATATTGGTGAAGTAATCCGTGATTTAGAGGGACCTTTGTCTCCAATGAGCTGTGCCTCTATTACTAAATACGAACCATGTCCTTTAGAGAGGGGATGTCAACTAAAGCCGTTATGGTCTTTAGTTCGAGATACAATTGCTTTTGTCTTAGAACGAACAACACTGGAAGATTTACTGACAAACCAAATTTCAAAGCTGGAAGGAGAGGATTTTGTTGTCGTTAAAAGGACGTCTAGATCAACAAGTGATGGAAAAAATAGCTAGTTTGCTAGAGGGTTTGGAATTTGGAACGGTTCAAATTACGGTTCATGATTCACAAATCACGCAAATTGATCGCTTAGAGAAGCATCGGCTTCCCGTACAGAATAAAACGAGTGTAACTTCATTCCCAAACAAAACAAAAAGCAGGCCGGAAAAATGAATAATTGCCGATCGGACAGCCGAAGGCCCTTTAGTTTCTTGTACATGTGCTATGTACACGTATTTACTAATGGGGCTTTTTTTATTGGAAAAAGCCTACAAAAAAAGTAGAGGGGTCAAATAAAATGATGAAAAAAACTTGGTTAACGCTATTATTGTTAACTTTACTCTTTTGGGCTGCGGGATGCTCGAATCAAAGTGCATCAACTGAGAAAGAAACTGAAGCATCAGGGACTAAAGAATCAGTTAAAAAAGAAATTGAGCTTTTAAATGTATCATACGATCCAACAAGAGAATTTTATGAAGAATTCAACGCAAGCTTTGCAGCCTATTGGGAAAAAGAAAAAGGACAAAAAGTTACCATTAACCAATCACATGGAGGTTCGGGGAAGCAATCCCGCTCTGTCATTGATGGTCTTGAAGCGGATATCGTGACGTTGGCACTAGCCTATGATATCGATGTAATCGCTGAAGCAGGGAAGTTTCCAGAGAATTGGCAAGAAAGACTAGATAATAACAGCTCACCATACACATCAACGATTGTATTTCTTGTTAGAAAAGGCAACCCAAAAGGCATTAAAGACTGGGATGATCTCGTGAAAACAGACGTATCCGTAATCACCCCAAATCCTAAAACATCTGGCGGTGCGAGATGGAATTACCTTGCTGCCTGGGGATATGCCTTAGAACAGAATAACGGAGATGAAGCGAAGGCAAAAGAGTTTGTAACCAAACTGTTTAAAAATGTACCTGTTCTAGATTCTGGTGCACGCGGCTCTACAACTACTTTCGTCGAAAGAGGAATTGGGGATGTATTAATTGCATGGGAAAATGAAGCATTCTTAGCTTTAAATGAGTTAGGTAAGGATGAATTTGAAATTGTCGTCCCTTCCATTAGTATTCTAGCTGAACCGCCTGTTACGGTTGTGGATGAAAATGCTAAGAAACATGAAACAGAGGAAGTCGCAAAAGCATATTTAGATTATTTGTATACAGAGGAAGGTCAGGAAATTGCCGCTAAGAACTATTACCGCCCACGTTCTGAAGAGGTAGCCAAAAAGTATGCTGATCAGTTCCCTGAAATTAACCTATTTACCATTGATGAGGTTTTTGATGGATGGAAAAATGCGCAAAAGACACATTTTGATGATGGCGGAGTCTTTGATGAGATATACAAACCGTAAAGTTAAAGGAGAGTTTCAACGTGGCTACTAAAAGAAAGCAACATCGTGTTTTGCCGGGATTTGGTCTATCTATGGGGTACACACTGATTTATCTAAGTCTAATCATTTTGATTCCGATTGCCGTCCTATTTTTAAAAGCAACGACAATCAGCCTCGCAGAATTTTGGGAGACCGTAACCGATGAACGAGTAGTTGCTTCCTATAAATTAACGATTTATACATCGTTTATTGCTGCATTTGTAAATGCAATATTTGGGACGCTGATCGCCTGGGTATTGGTAAGATACGAGTTTTATGGAAAACGATTCATCGACGCGTTAGTCGATTTGCCTTTTGCTCTGCCAACTGCGGTTGCGGGTATCGCCCTTACCACCATTTATGCACCAAATGGTTGGATTGGGCAATACTTTGAATCCATCGGGATAAAGGTAGCTTATACACCACTCGGTATCATGATTGCCTTAACGTTTATCGGACTTCCCTTTGTCGTCCGGTCTGTTCAGCCAGTATTGCAGGATTTGGATCAGCAATATGAGGAGGCTGCTGCTACACTTGGGGCAAATCCTCTGCAAATCTTTGTCAAAATTATTTTTCCAGCCATATTCCCAGCCATCTTAACAGGCTTTGCCCTTGCGTTTGCAAGGGCTTTGGGCGAATATGGTTCCGTTGTTTTCATATCAGGGAATATGCCAATGAAAACAGAGATTGTCCCATTGCTAATTATTACGAAATTAGAGCAATTCAATTATGCCGGCGCAGCTGCTATCGCCGTTGTTATGCTTGTATTTTCATTCGTTCTATTATTCTTAATCAATTTCTGGCAATGGAAAACAACAAAAAAATATCAAGTGAGCTAGAGGAGATAGGGAATATGATGGTTCGAGAAACAACCCTTCATGTGAAAAATGTAAAAGCTAATTCCGAGCCTGGCTTAATAATAAAATGGCTGTTAATCACCATTGCACTAGGCTTCTTAGGAATATTTATTCTCGTCCCGTTAATTGCTGTTTTCACGGAAGGACTGAATAAAGGAATTGAGTTATACTTCGCATCTTTGACAGAGCCTGATGCCTTGTCTGCGATTAAATTAACCTTAATTACAGCTGTGATTACGATACCTGCTAACACGATTTTCGGGGTGATAGCGGCTTGGGTGATAGCAAAGTTTGATTTCCGAGGTAAGAATATATTAATCACTTTAATTGACATTCCTTTTGCCGTTTCACCTGTTATAGCCGGACTCGTTTTTGTTCTGTTGTTCGGCTCACAAGGCGTATTGGGTCCGTTTTTAGAGGCTAATAATATTAAGATTATTTTTGGAGTACCTGGAATTATTCTAGCAACTATTTTTGTTACCTTTCCATTTGTCGTAAGAGAATTGCTGCCAATCATGCAAGAACAAGGAACCGAAGAGGAACAGGCTGCGATTACTCTCGGGGCAAATGGCTGGCAAATGTTCTTTCGCGTTACTTTACCCAACATTAAATGGGGCTTGCTGTATGGTGTTATTCTTTGTAATGCACGTGCCATGGGTGAATTTGGAGCAGTTTCGGTTGTTTCTGGGCACATTAGGGGATTAACCAATACCATTCCTCTCCATGTCGAAATATTGTATAACGAATACAATTTTACCGCAGCTTTTGCTGTGGCTTCCTTATTGGCTTTGCTTGCCTTACTGACATTAATTTTAAAAAGTTTTGTGGAGTGGAAAACAAAAAAACACTAAAAGAGCACTTTCAAAGATAAATTTATTTGTCTTTACATTGGGGGATTGTTGAAATGGGGATTACGATCAAGGACGTGTCAAAGGCATTTGGAACCTTTCAAGCCGTCAAAAATGTCAATCTTGAAATTCCAACAGGAGATTTTGTGGCCTTATTAGGTCCATCGGGTTCGGGTAAAACGACTCTCCTGCGGCTCATTGCGGGGTTGGAGGGATTGGATTCAGGAGGAATTTACTTCGATGACGTAGATTACACCTACAAAAGTATTAAAGAACGGAATGTAGGATTTGTTTTTCAAAATTATGCTTTGTTCAAGCATATGACTATTTTTGATAATATTGCTTTTGGCTTAAAGGTAAGGCAGAGGAAAACACGTCCATCTAAAAATGAAATTGCCGAAAAAGTAAATGAATTATTGAAGCTCGTTCAATTAGACCATCTTGCCAATCGCTATCCTTCACAGCTTTCAGGGGGACAAAGACAGCGGATTGCGTTGGCAAGAGCTCTTGCTGTAGAACCGGAAGTCTTACTTCTAGACGAACCATTTGGTGCTCTAGATGCAAAGGTTCGTCAGGAACTTCGCCATTGGTTACGAGAAATTCATCAAAAGCTCAACATCACCACAGTATTTGTTACTCATGACCAGGAAGAGGCACTAGAAATGGCTGATACCGTAGTGGTAATGAATCTTGGAGAAATTGAACAAATTGGCTCTCCTGAGGAGGTTTATTCGAAACCTGAGAGCGCATTTGTTTATAGTTTTTTAGGAAGAGTCAACGAATTTCGGGATTCTGAAGGAGCAGGTGAGTCGGAGAGAATCAGTTATATAAGACCACATGAAATTGTTCTGCGTAAAATTTCACAAGGGGACAGCATCGTGTCAGAGGTTTCACACATCCATGTGATTGGATCAACCGTAAGAATCGAGTTAAGAAGCCGTGATACAAATGATTTATTTGAAGCAGAAATGAGTATCGATCAGTATCAAAAAATGAGCCCATTAAAAAAAGGGGATATCCTTTATGCTGAATTTAAAAATATCGTCGTATTTGATAAAAATCCGGAAAATAAAATAACCCATTCAGGAAAAAGTAGTATTAGAAATGCTTTAAAAAGCAAATTAATATAGAAGGAAAAGGTGCTAGGAAATCCTGGCACTTATTTTTTTCTCTGAAATTGAGAGTAATCGTTATGATTGAAAAATACATATATTAAGCATAAATTAATAGTAAGAAGCTTTTTCAACGTGGAAACGAATCAATCTAAAGCGCATCGGTACATTAAATAACAAATGGAAGGGCTGATCACATGAAATATAACTTTGATGAGATTGTAAATCGTAGAGGGACCTACTCTATAAAATGGGATGGAGGCCAGATACTTAAAAATATGGGTTTTACTGAAAGATACGATGAAGACACGATTCCGTTATTTACAGCCGATATGGATTTACCTGTTCCCCAACCATTAATAGAGGCATTACATAAAACCGTGGATCATCGAATTTTTGGTTATTCTGTATTTCCTGATGAGTATTTTGAAGCTGTACAGCATTGGTTTAAAAAAAGACATAATTGGGAGTTCCAAAAGGAAGAAATCGTTTATAGTCCAGGGACAGTTCATGCGTTAAATGTTGCAGTTCGGGCACTTACACAACCGGAAGACGGAGTGATTATCCAACGACCTGTATATCCTCCGTTTACATCTTCGATAAATGCCAATGGAAGAACGCTGTTAAATAATGCACTCATCGCTGATGAGGAAGGTTATTATTCCATAGATTTTGAAGATTTCGAAGCGAAAGCAAAAGATGAAAAAACAAAAATGTTTATTCTATGTAACCCACATAATCCAACAGGAAGAGTATTTAATGAAGATGAACTTAGAAAACTGGCTGCGATTTGTGTGGAACATAATGTTCTGATTATTGCGGATGAAATTCATGGAGATATCATTCGACAGGGTCAAACCTTTACTCCAATTGCAAAAGTAGTTCCAGAGTATAAAGATCATATCATTACGTTCACAGCGATTAACAAAACCTTTAATTTGGCTGGACTTCATTGTACGAATGTCATTATAACCAACCCAGAATTGAGAAAAACCTATAATGGTGTAATGGGCATGCATTTACCTTCACCATTTACGGTTTCGGCTCTTCTTTCTGTTTACCATGATGGAGAAGATTGGCTTGAGCAGCTGAAAGAATATATTGATGGCACGATGGAGTGGGCAGTTGGGTTTTTAGCAGAAAGGATGCCAAAAGTTAAGGTGCGAATTCCAGAGGGAACATACATCATGTGGATGGATTTTAGTGCTTACGGAATTTCACCTGACGAAGTTCATGACCGGATCTATAACAAAGCAAATGTCTTATTAGAAGATGGGAAAATGTTCGGAGAAGAAGGTCTGCATCATCAACGGATATGTATTCCTTCACCTAGACCGATGATTAAAGAAGCCTTCGAGAGAATCGCTAGAGAGTTTGAAGACTTAAAATAGGTAAATTAGTTTTACTGGCGGATGGCAGAAAATACTGGCGGATAGCGAGAAATACCGGCGGATGGCGAGAAATACTGGCGGATGGCGAGAAATACTGGCGGATGGCGGATAATACTGGCGGATGGCGGATAATACTGGCGGATGGCGGATAATACTGGCGGATAGCAATATGCTAGCAAGATGATAGCATGAATTACACAAGGTGATATTTCTGAAAAAGCACTAAGTTTTATAGGAGTGTGAATATGGTGAGCAGTATGCTTCAAACCTGCACGAACCTTATAAAAAACGCCCGAAACATTGTCGTCCTTACGGGTGCAGGAATTAGTACCGAATCAGGGATAAAGGATTTTCGTTCACAAACAGGAATTTATCAGCTGGCACCTGAATATATCCTTTCACTCAATAATTTTTATCAAAACCCCAAGGAGTTCTATCAGTTTGCGGTTGAGAATCTTTACCACCCTGAAGCACTCCCAAATAAAGGACATGAGGTCCTTGCACAATGGGAAAACGAAGGAAAAGTTAGCAGCATTATCACGCAAAATATTGATGGGCTCCATCAAAAAGCGGGTTCCAAACAAGTGATTGAATTTCATGGGACCATGAAAACAGCTTCCTGTCAAAATTGCCAACATGTCTATTCAACTGAAGAAATGATCAACAGACGTAACAGCATGGATGATTTTTATATTTGTAACCATTGTAGTACTCTTACTGAAAAAGAAAGATATATCAAGCCCGATGTAGTCCTATTTGGAGATTCAGGTAAATGGTTTTCCATTGATGGTTTCAATGAAATCATAAACATCATCAATCAAGCGGATTGTCTTCTGGTGTTAGGAACAAGTTTGAAGGTGACTCCATTCTCCACATTTCCGCAATACAGGAGACAAGGTACTCCTTTGATTATTATCAATAAAGGTGACTCGCCCTATGATAGAGTTAAGGATTCGTATGTCATTCATGACTCGATAGGAGAAACAGTGTCTCGGATTAAAGAGAATTGTTGAAAATAAACAAGTATTATTTTTAGGTGCCCCCATAGATAAAAGGGGGCATCTATGTGTGTTTAAATTTTCTAAATAGATTGACAATTTAACAGAGGGTAAATAAAATTAAAGAGGAAATGATAAGGGAAGTTTTTTATAAAATGAGAAACGTTGTTTGTTATTACGAAACAAGTGGAGGTGAAGGAATTGATAATTGACGAAAGTCTGTCTGAAATAAAGGCATATTTTAAAGAGTTACAGCAGATAGAAGAGGACCAACATCATCCACTGGGGAATTCCGGAAGAGTAAGAATTTCTCCCAAAACAGAAGAAGAAATTTCTACAATTTTATCTTATGCAAACACGAAAGGACATTCACTCTTCATCATGGGAAATGGCACAAAAAGAGGATATGGCGGGCTGTTAGAAAAAGCAGACATTCTCTTGTCATTAGCTCAATATACTGGAATCGTTGAACATAATCCTGGTGATATGACATTAACGGTGAAATCGGGGACACCCTTCCAAGAAATTCAAAACTATTTAGCACCGTACAATCAAAAAATTCCACTGGATCCTTTCTATCCAAAACATGCCACGATTGGAGGAATCATTTCTGCCAATGATAGTGGACCAAAAAGAGTGGGGTACGGTTCAGCTAGGGATAATGTTATTGGTCTTAGAATGGTCTACCCCGATGGAACACTTATCACATCTGGTGGAAAAGTGGTAAAAAACGTTGCCGGCTATGATATGAATAAGTTATTTATCGGTGCAATGGGAACGCTTGGTGTCGTGTCCGAGGTGACATTGAAACTGCGGCCGATTCCAAAATATGAATCTATTCTTTTCGTATCCTTTCCTGAAAATAACCTAGAAGAGATTCAAGCCTTTGCAGTCAAGGTGCTTGATTCAATGATTGAACCCATCAGCCTCGAGATTCTAACCCCCTCATTAGCTGGGAAATTGACAAACATTAATCAATATACATTGCTTATTTCGTTTGAAGATGTGAAAAGCTCAGTTCACTACCAAGAAAATGTTATCAGGAGTTTTACACCTGAAAAAACTACACTTACATCCCTATCACAAGATGAAGCAAAATCCTTCTGGGATAAATTCTATCTCCACCAACCTAATGGATTAACAAATTTACCACCAACAGTAGCAGTACTCAAAATCGGTGTGACCAATATCGATGTCATAAAGATAATAAAAGAAGCAGAATTGATCGGTGATACTTGTCATGTTTCCATAGAAGCACATGGAGGTTTTGGAACAGGATTAACTCAAATGACAATTCGTGGTGCAAGTAATGATGTCGTTTCTGCTATTAGATTGATAAGAGATCAAGCTGTTGATCTTGGAGGATATGCGATAGTAAAGCATCTTCCATTCTCTCTTCGCAAGATTGTGAACGTTTGGGGAGATCAGACTGCATCCCATTTTCTTTTTGAAGGAATCAAACAAAAAATTGATCATAACCAAATCATGAACCCAAGTCGTTTTGTCGGGGGGATTTAACATGAGTGTAAAAGAAAAACAAGACCTTCCTTGCACTTCTTCTCTAGGAAACTATTTATGGCGTGACCCTCCACAGGAGAGTATGTGGGCTGATTGTGTTCATTGTGGTATGTGCTTGGAATCATGTCCCACATATGAACAAAGTGGTGAAGAGCAGCAATCCCCACGCGGCCGTGTTTATCTGATTAAAGCAGTGGCTGAGGGAAAGCTGAATGTGGATGAACATTTTGCGGAGCCCGTCTTTTCATGTTTAGATTGCCGTGCTTGTACGACTGCATGTCCTGTTGATATAGATGTTGGCGGTCTCATAGAGGAAGCACGAGGTCAAATCAGGCAAGCTATTCCTCTTAATGGATGGAAGGGAGCAGTGAATAAGTTCTTCCTCCACGGCGTGTTCCCCCATCATAATCGCTTACGGTGGCTCGGCGGTCTGTTACGATTTTATCAAAAAAGCGGTATGCAAAAAATGATCAGAAAAACAAATCTCATTCATATTATGCCGCAGCATTTAACGGATATGGAATCAATCATGCCGGAAGTAAAAGGGTCTGTACGTGTAAAATTCACTTCTGAAATAAAAGCTAAAGGTGAATCAAAGCATAAAGTGGCAATGCTGACTGGCTGTGTAATGGACGTTTTTTTTAGTGATATCAATGAGTCCACAATCAATGTACTCACTAGGAATGGAAATGATGTAAGTATCCCGCAAAACCAAACGTGCTGTGGTGCTTTGCATGTTCATGCCGGTGACAGAGAGATGGGTAGAAAGCTAGCGAAGCAGAATATTGAAGCATTTGAGAATGAGGAAAAGGTGATTGTCAATGCCGCTGGCTGCGGGTGCATGATGAAAGAATATTCAGAGTTATTTCGTAATGAACCAGAATGGAAAGAACGAGCTGAAGAATTCGAAGAGAAGGTAGTGGATATTTCCAAATACTTGCATGACACTGGATATGAAAAGCCAAAGGCAATGATGAATACGCGCATCACTTATCATGACGCATGTCATTTAGCACATGGCCAAGGGGTAAGGAAAGAACCCCGAGAGATTCTCCTCGACATTCCAGGCGTAGAAATGGTTCAAATGCCTAATGCAGACCGATGTTGCGGAAGTGCGGGAATCTATAATATTACCAATCCTGAAATGGCAGATGCAGTGCTCAAAAGTAAAATGGAAAACGTACCAGAAGACGTTGAAATGATTTCGATGGGGAACCCAGGCTGCATGATGCAAATGGCTTTGGGTGTCCAGAAATACGGAAGAAATCAAAAGATTGTCCACACCGTACAGCTGCTCGATTGGGCTTATCAAAAAGAAGAAGGGGATTTGAATGATGTCAGTCATAAAATTTGAAACCACTGACAAGCATATTATTAATCTCGCAGCAATCGTGGGTGGCACTCGTTCCATTTTGTATAAAAAAGTAGATTTGCTCGCATATGATTGCGATGGATTTACGATTCGTAAGCATTTGCCAAAGGCTGTTGTCTTTCCAAAAAATACAGAGGAAGTATCCCAAATAGTTAAATATTGCTCTGAAAACAAGCTGCCTTTTCTTGCCCGTGGTGCGGGAACAGGCTTAAGCGGCGGGGCAATTCCTATTAATGGTGAAGTGATCATCAGCATGGTTCGAATGAAAAAACTAATCAGTGTAGACCTTGAAAATAGGAGAGCGGTAGTTGAACCTGGCTTCGTCAATCTGAAACTAACAAACTCCATTTCTGAAAAGGGCTATTATTATGCCCCTGATCCTTCAAGTCAATATTGCTGCACAATTGGAGGGAATGTCGCAGAAAATGCAGGCGGGGCACATTGTCTGAAATATGGAGTAACAACTAATCATATTCTCGGTCTTGAAGTGGTGCTGCCAAATGGAGAGATTATCGAGATTGGCGGGAATGGAGTTTTGGATGAGCCTGGCTACGATTTACTCGGGCTATTGACTGGTTCAGAAGGGACGCTCGGAATTGTCACGAAAATTACCGTTCGGATTCTCAAAAGTCCAGAAGGAAAACAGACCGTTTTAGCTTATTTTGATAGGGTTGAAGATGGAAGTCAGGCTGTATCAGATATTATTTCAGCAGGTATTGTTCCGGCGGCACTGGAAATGATGGACAAAACAGCGATTGAGGCGGTGGAAGCCGCTGCATTTCCTGTAGGCCATCCAAAGGATATTGAAGCGGTACTATTAATTGAAGTTGACGGAATCGCTGCAGGTATAGAAGAACAAATTAATCAAATCATAGAGGTTTGTAAAAAAAACAATGTCAGTGAGGTTCGAGCCGCTAAGGATGAGGAAGAAAGAGGACGGTGGTGGGCCAATCGTAAAACAGGCTTTGGGGCAATGGGTGCCATTTCTCCTGATTATTTAGTACAGGATGGGGTCATTCCTAGGAGCAAGCTGCCAGAAGTCCTGCGAAAAATCGCTCAAATAAGTGAAGAATCTGGACTGCGTATTGCCAATATTTTTCATGCAGGAGATGGAAATCTCCATCCGCTGGTTCTATTTGATGCTCGTAAGCCAGGAGAAATCGAAAAGGCCTTAGAAGCGGGAAGCCAATGTTTGAAAGCTTGTGCAGATGTTGGCGGCACGATAACAGGTGAGCATGGGGTAGGAATTGAAAAACGTGAAGAAATGCGCTTTGTTTTTAAAGAAGAGGAAATCCTTGCACAAACGAATATACGTGAAGTATTTAACCCTGATAATCTCTTGAATGCAGGAAAACTTTTTCCGACTCCAGGGCGTTGTGTAGAAATAAAAAAAGAAAGGAAAGCGTAATGTTCGTTCATAAAAACGCTGTTTCGTAATAGTGAACAATAACTAGGAGGAATTGTATATGGTTAACTATGTAAAGGTGGGAAATTTACAGGTAGCGAATGAACTCTATGAGTTTATTAATTCTGAGGCATTACCAGGCAGTCAAGTAGAACAGGGAGGATTTTGGGCAGGATTTGAAAAAATCATCACCAATCTGACTCCAAAAAATAAGGAATTACTCGCAAGAAGAGAAGAACTTCAAAGAAAAATTAACACTTGGCACCGGGAAAATATAGAATTCGATTTTAATAGATACAAAGCTTTTTTAGAGGAAATCGGCTATCTATTGCCGGAACCTGAGGAATTTAACATTTCTACTGAAGGGGCAGATGATGAAATTGCTCGTAAAGCAGGTCCTCAATTAGTCGTACCTGTTGATAATGCCCGCTATGCGATTAATGCAGCCAATGCTCGATGGGGTAGTTTGTATGACGCCTTATATGGCACTGATGTCATTAATGATGAGGGTGATGCTAAGGCACAAGGTGGATATAATCCTGTACGTGGGGAGAAAGTCATCTCCTTTGCTAGAGAATTCCTTGACCAGAGTGTTCCTTTGCAGGTTGGGTCACATAAAGAGGCTGTTAGCTACACCATTGACCAAGGAAGTTTAGTGGTAACCTTACGTAATGGGGATCAAGTCCGTTTGAAAAATGAAGCTAAATTTGCTGGGTATAACGGTGAACCAACCCAGCCATCAGCTGTCCTATTGAAAAATAATGATAACTATTTTGAAATCCAAATTGATCACAGCCATCCAATTGGAAAAACGGATGCTGCAGGTGTAAAAGATATTCTCCTAGAATCAGCACTCACTTCGATTATGGACTGCGAAGACTCTGTGGCAGCGGTGGATGCACAGGATAAGGTACTCGTATATCGTAATTGGCTGGGCTTAAATAAAGGTACTCTTTCTACGACGTTTACCAAAGGAAATAAAACCTTAACACGGACACTCAATCCTGACCGCCGATACTTGTCACCAAGTGGCAGTGAATTCACTTTGCCTGGGCGTGCGTTAATGCTCGTTCGAAATGTCGGGCATTTGATGACCAATAATGCAATTCTTGATGGGGACGGTAATGAAGTACAAGAGGGTATTATCGATGCTGTTGTTACCTCTCTATGTGCCAAGCATTCAATCATTGGAAACACCACCTTCAAAAATTCCGAAACTGGCTCCATTTATATTGTAAAGCCAAAAATGCATGGTCCAGAGGAAGCAGCATTCGCCAATGAGCTATTTAATCAGACAGAAGATTTACTAGAATTAGCCAGAAATACTTTAAAAATTGGTGTAATGGATGAGGAACGCCGGACATCGTTAAATCTAAAAGCCTGTATCTGGGAAGTCCAGGAGCGTGTTGTCTTTATTAACACAGGATTCCTCGACCGGACTGGTGACGAAATGCATACCTCCATGGAGGCAGGTGCAATGATTCGTAAAAATGAAATGAAATCCACACTTTGGCTTCAAAGCTATGAAAAATCAAATGTTAATAATGGTCTGTCTACCGGCTTCCAAGGAAGAGCTCAAATTGGTAAAGGAATGTGGGCAATGCCTGATTTAATGAAGAGTATGCTTGAGCAAAAAATTGGACATTTATCGGCTGGAGGAAATACGGCATGGGTCCCATCTCCAACCGCCGCAACCCTGCACGCGCTTCATTACCATCAGGTAAATGTTAAGGAAGTACAAAATAATCTTTTAGGAGGCATTTCTGATTTACGAGATGATATTTTGCAAATTCCTGTTGCTAAGGATACAAATTGGAGTCAAGAGGAAATTCAAGCTGAGCTTGATAATAATGCTCAAGGGATACTAGGTTATGTGGTAAGGTGGGTTGAGCAGGGAATTGGCTGCTCAAAGGTACCAGATATTAATAATATTGCACTTATGGAAGACCGAGCCACTCTTCGTATTTCCAGCCAACACGTAGCGAACTGGCTGCATCATGGAGTTTGCAAGAAGGAACAAGTGGTTGAGACAATGAAGAGGATGGCAAAGGTAGTGGATGAACAAAATGTTGGAGATTCTGCATACAGACCAATGGCACCTGATTTCGATCAATCTGTTGCTTTCCAGGCTGCTTGTGATCTTGTATTTAAGGGCTATGACCAGCCAAGAGGATATACTGAACCCATCTTGCATAGCCGCCGACTTGAAGCGAAAGCTAAATTTTCAATCAAATCCTAATTAAGGTTGAGGTTAGGGCATTTTATTGAAAAAATGCCCTGACAAAGTCCTGCTTAAAGAGGTGAGCAAGTTTGCAAAGAGATAATGTGGTGAAGTCTGTAAGCAGGGCACTGGATATTATCGCACTAGTGGGAATGAAAAAGGGCGGGCTTGGTGTTACAGAGATTTCTAATCAAATTGATATCAATAAAAGCTCTGTTTTTAGAACCCTTTCTACACTTGTTCAATATGGGTATATCGAGCAGGATCGTGAAACAGGTAAATACAAGCTTGGCTATAAGTTTCTGGATATTAGTTCGAAGCTGTTAGAATCCATCGATATAAGGTCCGAAGCGAAACCCTTTCTAAAAGAACTAGAAAATATGACGAATGAAGTCATTCATCTCGTTGTCTATGACCAGGCAGAAGTCGTCTACATTGAGAAATTAGAAGGAACGGAAACCTTAAGAACCCATTCAAAGGTTGGAAAAAGAGCTCCGATGCATTGTACGTCCGTTGGGAAGGCCATTCTAGCCCATTTACCTGAAAATGATGTCCTTTCAATCCTGGACCGAAAAGGAATGCCCTATCATACAGACCATACCATTACTTCAATCGAGGCAATCCTTCTAGAGTTAAAACAAATAAGACAAAGAGGATATGCTTTAGATTTGGAAGAAAATGAATACGGGATAACCTGTATCGCTGCTCCAGTTTTTGATCATTTAGGAAAAGTAGTCGCGGCCGTGAGTATATCTGGACCAACCACAAGGATGCCCAAGGATAGATTAACCCAGCTTGGACCGATTATGATTCAAACAAGCCAGCAAATATCAGGGAGACTAGGGCATTTAATTCCTGAACAAGGTGAAAAACGTGGCAAGAGTCGTTCAGAAGAGGCATCTGATTCCCGTTCAAAGTAAAAAACGAGGCAAGCGGGAACTAGAAGAGGCATCTGATTCCCGCACAGGGTAAAAAACGAGGCAAGCGGGAATCAGAAGAGGCCTCTGATTCCCGTCCAAGGTGAAAATCAAGGCAGGTGGGAACCAGTAGAGGCCTCTGATTCCCGTCCAAGGTGAAAATCAAGGCAAGCGGGAACCAGTAGAGGCCTCTGATTCCCGTACAGGGTGAAAAACGAGGCAAGCGGGAATCAGAAGAGGCCTCTGATTCCCGTCCATGGTGAAAATCAAGGCAAGTGGGAACCAGTAGAGGCCTCTGATTCCCGTACAGGGTGAAAATCAAGGCAAGTGGGAACCAGAAGAGGCATAAAAAGCCGCAAAAACTTGAGTAAAGTTCTGTGGCTTTTTCCTTTAAATTTTTACAATAAAACGACCTCTTGCCTGCCCTTGTAATATGATAGGCAGTTTCTGTGGAAGCTCTTCTAGTCTTATTTCTTTGAAAATGGAATCTAAAACTTCCGGTTTGAAATCAGTTGCCATTCGCTCCCAAAGTAGTTTGCGTACTTCCATCGGACAATAGACAGAGTCAATCCCGAGGAGATTAATACCTCGAAGGATGAATGGAAATACAGTCGCAGGTACGTTTCCGCCTCCTGTTAATCCACTGACAGCAACGGAACCATTGTAATGGATTTTACTTAAAATAGCCGCTAAAGATTCTCCGCCAACTGGGTCGACAGCAGCTGCCCAAAGTTGTTTATCTAAAGCTTTTACTTTTCCGTTGTAAACCTCGTCCCTAGAAACAACCTCTTTTGCACCGAGTTTATTTAAATAATCATGTTCACTTTCTTTCCCGGTACTGGCCACGACATCATAGCCTCGTTTAGCCAAAATTGCAACGGCGATACTTCCTACGCCTCCAGTAGACCCCGTAACTAACACTTTCCCTTTTTCAGGAGTAAGCCCATTTTCTTCAAGTCTTAGAACAGAAAGGGCTGAGGTTAACCCTGCAGTTCCGTAGATCATCGCTTCTTTTAACGTAAGGTTTTCTGGTAACGGTATAACCCAATCAGCTGGAATTCGTGCATATTCACTATACCCGCCATAATGGGAGACACCGATTTCATAGCTAGTAGCAATAACTTGATCTCCCTCGGTATAACGAGGGTCTTCAGACGAGACCACAACTCCTGCCAAATCAATTCCTGGTACAAAAGGGTAAGACCTTACGATTTTACCTTCAGGAATACTGGCTAATCCATCTTTGTAATTAATACTGGAATAGGCAACTTTGATCAGTACCTCGCCAGCTGGTAAATCATTAAGGGAAAGACTTTTAACCCCAACACTGAAATCAGTTTCTGTCTTATCAACGACAAAGGCTTTAAAATTCTCATTCAAAACGATGACCTCCATTAATTTAATAATTTCCATTTTCATCATACTACATTATCAAAAAGCAGCGTAAAACCCCTAGCTTTAGATATGGGGATATAAGCTGTATTTTTTGAGGGATAAAGTCAGAGCTCTTGCTATACTTTTTATAAAAATATTGGTATGATAAAAGTGAGGATAGAACATGCGTTCCTTGTGAGGGGAGGTGAACGAAATGTATAGTGCCTATAAAATACAAATACATCCAGACCATGAATTGTTCGATTACTGTGATTCACTATGTTTTAAAGCGAAAAACTTGTACAACATAACCAATTACTATATTAGACAGGTTTACACGGCGCTAAAAAAAGAAACGAGAAATGAAAATCAACTTCAGGTTCTATTGGATATTGAATCACATTTACCTAAAATGAATGAGATTCGTCAGAAAAGCTATGAAATAGCAAAGATGAAACCTAAGAAAGTAGATAAAAGCGGCAAATTAATTGATGTAAAGTTGAAGCCATTTGAGATGCCCCATCATGAAAAATCATTTATTGGATATGGCTTTGTAGAAGCCTTATTTAAAGTGATGAAACAAGTAGATTACACTTCTATGCCCTCCCAATCCAATCAACAAACAATGAAAAAAGTATATGATGATTGGAAAAGTTTCTTTAAAGCCTCTAAGAAATATAAACTCAATCCTGCAATCTTTTCAAGTAAGCCAAAGATTCCAAAATATAAACAAAAAAATGGAAGAACCACATGTTATTTAACCAATCAAATAACCACGATCAAAGAAGGAAATGTTCTTAAATTACCTGGAACCTACCTACAGTTAAGCCTGGGAAAATGGCTCAATCCGAAGGGAAATTGCAACAGGTTCGAATTGTCCCGTCCTATGGTCGCTACGTAGTAGAAATCGTTTTTAAAGGTAAACAAGACAAGGAAATCCAACGATCTGAAATTCAAATTAATGAATTGATATTTGAGCCAAAACGAGTAATGGGTATTGATTTAGGGGTAGATAACCTGGCAACTATTGTTGATAACACGGGGCTAAAACCTCTGCTTATCAAGGGCACAAGGTTAAAATCTATCAATCAATACTATAACAAATTAAAGGGCAAGTACATGAGTATTATTCGAAATGGCAAAGGTCCTAAAGAAGGTATTTTTAACACTAAACGAATGATTTCGTTGGATCGAAAAAGAAATAATCGAGTCATGGATTTTTTGCATAAGGCTAGCTCTAAAGTGGTGGAAATTGCTTTAGAAAGAAATATTGATACCATTATCATTGGAAGGAATGTTTGTTGGAAATTGGGGGTTGATATGCAAAAGGCAAATAAGCAGACCTTCATCCAAATTCCACATTCAACTTTCGTTGAAATGATTCGATACAAAGCCGAGCGCAAAGGTGTTCAAGTCATTGATAGGTAAGAAAGCTACACTTCCAAGTCCAGTTTCTTGAACCATGACCCCATACCGACATTCGGAGAAGAACACCAAACTATTTTTAGTGGGTATCGAAGCACTAGGGCTTTTTACAAAATCAAGGGCTCAAAAGTTCTAATCCATGCAGATGTAAATGGCGCCTTTAATATCGTTCGAAAACATGTAAAGAATGCCTTTGAAGGACTTGAAAAAAATCAATTCCTTCAAGCTCCACAGAAAATCATCATAAAAAATAGACATGCAAAGCTGAAGGCTTCGGCCTGATGTACTAGCGGGACTTGTGGTAGCCCACGTAAAGACAATGGTGCTTTTTAAGACTATTCTTTCGAAACCCCTAGATTTATCTATGGGGATACTCATAGTTAAACTATAGAACTCTTACGTTAAACTGGAGTGGTGAATATGTTTGTGGCTGGACAAAAAGATATGCAAAAAATGGATCAATACACCATTGAAAAACTCGGCTTACCTGGTGCTGTGTTAATGGAAAATGCAGGTGCAAGGGTAGTTGAGGAAATTTCCCAATATACTACTGATAAAAATACCAGAGTGATTGTTTTGGCTGGAGGTGGTAACAACGGCGGAGATGGTTTTGTTATTGCTCGCAGGCTCTTTGATAATGGATTAAGTCCGAAACTATGGCTATTAGTAGATCCTGAACGAATAAAAGGGGATGCAAAAATTCATTCCGAGGTTTACATAAAAAGGGGATTACCCCTATTCCAACTCAAAGAAGACAATTTACAAACACTTCGGGATGAATTGAATCAAGCAGACATCATAATCGATGCCATTTTAGGGACGGGTGTAGATGGTCCTGTTCGACAACCTTTGCATGATGTTATTTCGCTGGTTAATACATATGCAGGTAAGAAAACCATTATTTCGGTGGATATCCCATCAGGTGTTAGCAGTGAAAATGGGAAGGTAGAGAGTGTCGCTATTAAAGCAGACAAGACCATTACTTTTGTGTTTCCTAAGAAAGGGTTCTTTTTAAATGAAGGACCCCAATATGTTGGGGAGTGGAAGGCAGTCGATATTTCTGTGCCACCCTTGATTGTTGAGGAATTGGGGCTTAAAATGCCTAGGCTCATTACTGAAGAACTGGCTATTGCCTCCGTTCCAGTCAGACCCAAACATGGCCACAAGGGAACCTTCGGTCATGCGCTGATTTTAGGCGGTTCTTTGCAATTTGTAGGTGCACCCATCTTTTCAGCAAAGTCTGCACTCCATTCAGGGGCGGGATTAGTCACGTTAGCTGTTCCAGGTACGATTTATCCAATGGTCGCTGCACAAAATCCTGAATCTTTATTACTGCCTTTGCCTGCTGAGAATGGACATTTTTCTGATGAGGCAATTCACACTATCTCACCCATGCTTCATCAATTTGACACGGTTGCAGTTGGACCGGGAATGAGTAGATTTCAAGAAGGGGAAGCATGGATGAAATCCTTATTTTCTCATCTAACTCAGCCCGTAGTGATTGATGCAGATGCATTATTCTTGCTCAGAAACCAATTGGACGTGCTGGATAACTATAAAGGTATTGTAATAATGACTCCTCATCCAGGTGAAATGTCAAAGCTGCTAAATAAAACGGTAAAAGAAGTGGAAGAAAATCGACTTGAAATTGCCAGCGATTTCGCGAAGGAGCATTCTATTTATTTGCTATTGAAAGGTCACCGCTCGGTCATTGCCACACCTACTGGCGAGCTATATATCAATCCGTACGGTCATGATGCTTTAGGAAAAGGCGGGAGTGGTGATATTCTCACAGGGCTTATTGCCTCGTTTCTTGCTCAAGGAGCTACACCTTTACATGCTCTTATTTCTGCTAGTTATTTACATGCACGAGCTGGTGAAGAAAAAGCAAAAGTTCTATCGCACTATGGCGTAATGCCTTTTGATATCATTCTAGGGGTAAAAAAGCTTTTAAATGAGATGTAAGTTGTGTACTAAATTCATAACTTTAAACTAAAATAGTAGCAAGTAAAAAAATTAGGAGTTGATTTTATGTATGTGGTAAGACCCCCTTGTTAATCTAAAAAGTCCATCCGGCCGCCTCCTTAGATTTTTCTTTCAAAAAGAGAAATGAGGAGGAGTTATCTGGATGATGGTAAAAAACATTTATAAACTGTACTTAATAACATTTTTCCATAACCTTATCCCTGCATACGTAATTGAAAGATTGTTCTGGGAGCAGCGGGGTATGTCGGTCTTAATGGTTGTACTTTGCGAAATTATCTATGCCGTTACAATTGTCATTTTTGAGATACCTACAGGGGTTTTAGCCGATAAATTTGGGCGAAAACCATTGCTCGTTTTGGGTGCATTCTTATCAATGTTGGAATATATTATGCTGCTATCTGCCCATCACTTTTGGACATTTGCCTTGGTAGTGAGTTTAGCAGGAATTTCAAGCGCCTGTACAAGTGGTGCCTGGAATGCACTCCTCTATGACTCACTGAAAGCAGTCCAAAAGCAAAAATCATTTGAAAAAATTGTCGGGAGAATGAATTCACTCGATTTTGTCGGCTCATTGATTGCAGCACTATCGGGGGGAGTCCTAGCAAAATATTATGGTTTTGAGTTTAACTATATTCTTTCGGCAATAAGCATGTTCCTTGCTTTTGTACTCACTTTGTTAGTAAAAGAGCCTTCAAGGATAAGTCTAAATGGAGATACACAAACGATACAGGAAAATTTTATGTTTTATATTAGAAAATCTTTTTCTATTTATAAATCCAATCCAAAGTTAGTTTCGATTATTACGCATGCAATGGCTATTTGTGCCTGCATCACGTATTTAGATGAGTTTTGGCAGCTTTATTTAGATGAAATTGGCTATTCTGTGCTTTTTTTCGGAGTATTTTCAGCTTTGATATCGCTGGCAAGAATTCCAGGAAACCTACTTGCTTCGTATCTGCTTAGCTATTTTATTGCAGAATCAATCATTCTATTTATTCTAGGAATCACCACTGTGTGCTTTTTTATGACAGCTATTTTTCCCGGCAGTATCGGCTTAATTATGATTCTAATCATCTTTTTAGCTAGTGGGGTAATGGATCCTGTTGTAATTGGATATATTCACCATCATGGTAATTCAGACATACGAGCCACAATGGAGTCCATACAATCCTTGATTGAGAGCATCCTTACGTTTACAGTCGGCATCGTATTTGGAATCATCTCGTCATATATTTCAGTCATATCGGGTTTTTTCTTTTTAGGAGTTTTCTCCTGTCTGTTTTACTTTTTCTTTTTAAGAAAAATTCGGTGCTTTGCAAAAGGGTAGAGGCCATCCTCCGGGATGGTTTTCCTATTTTTCACACACTATAACGTTATCTAGTTGAAACCTATTTGCCTATTTATTCGTCTTTTTGGTTGTAGCAACTTAGAAATTTGTTAAGGAGAGATTATATGAAACGTTTTTATAAGGTGACGGCATTTGCTATTATTCTTGCTTTACTTTTTTCAGTAAGTAGTACAAGCAAGGTGTTCGCCGATACGAATACTAATGGCAATAATGAAGAAAGTATCAACGAAAAGTTCGGGCTGCCAATCGTGGTTTATGGAGAAGCATTATCAGAGGCTCAAAAGGATGAAGTTAGGGAGCTATTAAAGGTAAAGGATACAAGCAAGGTAAAAGAGATTACTGTTTCAGGAGAAGATCTTGTTACTTATATTAAAGGTGATCCACACTCTAATATGTATTCCTCCGCTAAAATTACGAGAAAAGATTCAGGTGAAGGACTTGTTATTAATCAGGTAACTCCCGAAAATATTACAGAGGTTACCAATGAAATGTATGCAAACGCCTTGTTGACTGCTGGTATTCAGGATGCCGTTGTGGATGTGGCTTCTCCGGTAAAAGTAAGCGGACATTCTGCGTTAGTAGGAATATATAAAGCCTATGATGCAGGAGAAGGTGCAGGTTTAAATAAAGAACGGACAGAGGTTGCCAATGAAGAGTTGAACTTAGCAACTGACTTGGCTAAAAAGGAAGGGTTAGATCAGGATAAGGTTAGTGAGCTATTAACTGAAATTAAAAAGGAAATAGCAGAGCAGAATCCAGCAACAAAAGAAGAACTTGCTGCCATTATTGATGAGAAGTTAAAGTCCCTGGAGATCAACTTAAGTCCAGAAGACCGACAGCTGTTACTAGACTTATTTGAAAAAATGAGAGACCTAAATATTAATTTTGATAATGTTAAATTACAGCTTGAAAATCTTACTAATGACATTCAGCAACGGATTGAAGAAGCAGTAGGCGACAAGAATTTTCTGCAAAAAGTTGCAGATTTCTTTAAAGAATTAATCGAAAGTATTAAAAGTATATTCTCATAATTCTTGGCTCAGTCTTTGAACTGAGCCTTTTATATGTTTGTAACAAAATTTTAATGATAAAAAAAAGAGGAATGACTACAGGACTATATAAAAATCCCCAGTTTTTTGTTAAAATAGAATTTAAGAATAAAGTTTCGACAAAATTCACAAAAATATGCTTTAGTTAGATTATAATTTATACTAGTGTAATAAATCTGCTATAAGCTTTAGAACCTAAAAATACTCATTTGAATTTTTTGAATTTTGAATATGAGGCAAAGAATTATGCGGGAGCAGGAGGAAATCTATCGTGTGGGATTTTGAAATGGACATAGATCAAGTTGCAAGAATTAAAGTTATTGGTGTTGGCGGCGGCGGTAATAATGCCGTTAACCGGATGATAGAGGACGGCGTTCAAGGCGTAGAATTTATCGCGGTTAATACAGATGCTCAAGCACTTAAACTATCAAAAGCAGAAATTAAAATGCAAATTGGCGCAACCTTAACGAGAGGCTTAGGTGCAGGTGCTAATCCTGAGGTTGGCAGGAATGCCGTCGAGGAAAGTAGAAAACAGATCCAAGAAGTATTAAAAGGAGCAGATATGGTCTTTGTTACCGCTGGTATGGGCGGAGGAACTGGTACTGGTGCTGCGCCAGCTATTGCCCAAATCTCCCGTGAACTTGGTGCTTTAACCATTGGTGTTGTGACACGTCCATTTGGATTTGAGGGCCGTAAACGTGCAACCAATGCAGCAGCAGGGATTGATTTGATGCGGGAAGCAGTAGACACATTGATTATTGTCCCTAACGATCGCTTACTGCAAATCGTAGATAAGAAGACTCCTATGATTCAAGCATTCCGTGAAGCGGATAACGTGCTCAGACAGGGTGTACAAGGAATTTCCGATCTAATTGCGGTTCCTGGATTAATCAACCTCGATTTTGCTGATGTTAAAACCATTATGTCTAATCAAGGTACAGCTTTAATGGGTATTGGTTTAGCTAAAGGTAAAGACCGTGCAGTAGAAGCAGCGAAGAAAGCTATTTCTAGTCCATTACTTGAAACTTCGATTGATGGAGCACAGGGAGTCCTAATGAACATCACAGGCGGCAGCAATTTAAGTCTATATGAAGTTCAAGAAGCTGCAGATATTGTTTCCTCTGCTGCAGACAAGGAATTAAATATGATCTTTGGTTCGATTATCAATGAAGACTTTAAAGATGAGATTATGATAACGGTCATCGCTACTGGTTTTTCTGAAACAGAACTTTCTTCAAGAAAAAGTGCGGCTGCTCCTACAAGGGACACGAATTCTAGACCACAGTCACAAGGTTTTTCACGACGTGAGCAAAGTGTTCAAGAAGAGCCGGTACAAAGTAATGAAAGACAAAGACAACAATCAGAAGATGGGTTAGATATCCCAACATTCCTGCGTAATCGAAATAGAAGATAAAAGCTTACAATGAAGGCTGCTCGAGAATAATCTCGGCGGTCTTTTTTTGATGAGAATAAAGCGCATACAATTTTTTTGAAAATATAAGGTTAATTTAAAAAACTTATGCTAAAATAATATTGAAATAACAACAGCAAGGAGTAATCGCTATGTTGAAAGATATTTTTATAGGCTTATCTCAAAATCAATTTTTAAATAGTGCAGCTAAAAAGTATGGCTTAAAATTGGGTGCACAAAGTGTTGTTGCCGGTACCAATATTGATGAAGTAATAAAAAGTATTAAAGAGTTAAACGCACACGGTATCTCTTGTACAGTAGATAACCTAGGTGAATTTGTCTTTAAAGAAGAAGAAGCGACAGAAGCGAAGGAACAAATTCTTAACGTTATTGAAGCGATACATGAGCATAAGGTGGATGCGCATATTTCTTTAAAACCTACTCAAATAGGTTTGGATATTGAATACAACTTTTGCTTAAACAATCTTAGAGAAATCGTTGATAGAGCAAACAACTATGGTATTTTTGTTAATATTGACATGGAGGATACTAGCCACCTACAGCCTACTTTTGATATTTTGGATGATTTGTCCAAGGAATATGACAACGTAGGAAGTGTTATTCAAGCTTATTTGCTGCGTGCTGATGAATACCTAGAAAAATACAAAAACTACCGTTTACGTATTGTAAAAGGGGCTTATAAGGAGCCCGCTGAATACGCTTACCAAGATAAGAAAGATATCGATGCAAACTTCATTAAATTAATTGAGTGGCATTTATTAAACGGAAAATTCACTTCAATTGCAACACATGATCATCACATTATTAACCATGTGAAGGAATTTGTTAAAAGGAACAACATCCCAAATGAACAATTTGAGATTCAAATGCTTTATGGTTTTAGAAAAGAACTTCAACTTCAATTGGCAAGCGAAGGCTATAACTTCTGTACGTATGTTCCATTTGGAAATGACTGGTATGGTTATTTTATGAGACGACTTGCAGAAAGACCTCAAAACTTAAATCTAGTTGCAAAGCAAGTTTTTAACAAAAAAACAAACACAATTATCGGCGTAGCTGCAGGGGCATTTTTAATAGGAAGAATGACGAAAAATGCTAAGAAGAAACGTAGATAAGTATGTGGTAAACCCTCACTATCGAGAGGGTTTTTCTTTTTGTTATCAATGTAGGTCAAAAGAACTAATGTTGACAAATTTGACAAGTTTCTACCTTATCATTAATAAGTATTGAGTGATGGACAGCAATTTATAAAAAGGGGGGAATTTTTTTGAAAAAGAAAAGGTTTTATCTGTCAATGGTCTTTATCTTAACACTCTCTATGATTCTTGCAGCGTGCGGAAACAAAGATGAAGGTGCGGAAAAACCTGCAAATGAAGAAGATAAACCAGAATTTATTAGTATATTAACAGGTGGTACTGGGGGAACTTACTACCCGTTAGGAGGTTCTTTTGCTGAGATTATTAAAGATGAAACAGGAATTGACACGAATGCTGAAACAAGCGGTGCTTCGGCAGAGAACATGACCACGCTTAAGAATGGCGATGCTGAAATTGCCTTTTCCCAAACAGATATTGCTTCGTATGCTGTGGACGGTAAATTAATGTTTGAAAACAATAAAGTTGACAACGTAAAGGCCATTGCTACGTTATATCCAGAAACTATTCAGATTGTAACGACCAAGGATTCCGGAGTTACTTCCGTTGAAGATCTGAAAGGTAAAAAGGTATCTGTTGGTGCACCTGGCTCTGGTACAGTAGCAAATGCAGAGCAGATTCTTGAAGTACATGGAATGACATTTGAGGATATTGAAAAACAAGATTTATCATTTGATGAATCTACACAAGGTATTCAAGATGGTACGATTGATGCCGCTTTCGTAACAGCAGGAACACCTACAGGAGCGGTTGAAAGTCTTGGGGCAACGGAGGATGTGGTCATTGTTCCTATTGTACAGGACAAAATCGATAGCATCATTGAAAAGTATCCATTCTATGTAAAGGAAGAGATAGCTTCAGGGACGTATGGATTGGAGTCTGCGGTAACAACAGTTGCTGTTCAAGCGATGTTAGTAGCTAGCGGTGATCTTTCCGAGAACGTTGTTTATGAGATTACGAAAGCCATTTTTGAAAATCTTGATAAAGTGACACACGCAAAAGGGAAATTAATTAAAGTTGAAAATGCTTTAAATGGTGTGGGGATTGAGGTTCATTCTGGTGCACAGAAATACTTTGATGAAAAAGGCATCAAAGCAGAGTAAATGATTCCCTTTTTCTAAAATTACCTGGCCGGCTGACAGCAGCCGGCCTCCTTTTCTACTGAATTGGAGGGGGAAATGCGTAAACTTCAAATAATCCCATATCTATTAGTCTTCTTTATTAACCTAATTGTCTTAGCATTCATACCATTCCAGAGAGCAATTGTCTTCCAGCCAAATCACAGCCAAGAGGAACTTGCTTACATTCCTATAAAAGACGAAACTATTTTCCAAATCAAATACACGCATTCCATTCATTTATCAGATGTCATTGAAAGCTTTAAAATTACTCCCGCCAACTTGATCCAACTATATGAGCTGATGTATGAGGATTTTGCTATCGGAATGCCAGCAAATGCTGAGGAAGGAGAAACCTTTGAGCAAAGGGGTGGAGCCTATTACATCAAAAATATGAAACAGGAATTTCCTTTCTTCCATTTACGAATCGGACAGGTCCGTGCCAATCATAAGGTAATATTTAAGAATATTGAATATCCATTAAACCGTTCGATAAAACCTGGCACCTCAGTAAAGGTAGAAATCCGTAAATTGAACTTTTTGAAGCTATGGAAAGGAGTGAATATCCTTGAGTCAATATGATACCGCCTTGTCTGAAGCGAAACAGCAGGAGCTTTTGGAAAAATATGATCCAGAGGCAGGAACTAGGAAGTTAAAAGGGGCTGCAGGCTGGATTGCATTTGCTGGTTTACTGGCCTTTTCATTATTCCATGTCTATACAGGTATATTCGGTATGTTAACAGCTCAGCTGCAACGCTCCATTCATTTGGGCTTTGCACTTGCACTTATATTCTTATTATTTCCAGCTAGAAAGAAAAATAGGGGAAAAGAGTATAAGGTAGCTTGGTATGATATCATCTTTGCAATTATATCGGTAATTGTTGGTGCCTATTGGCCAGCCTTGATTGATGATTTGGTCTTAAGGACGGGAAATATCACACAGATTGATTTTTTTGTTGGTCTTTCGGCGATTTTACTAGTATTAGAGGCTACTCGTAGGACAGTTGGTCTTCCGATTACCATTATTGCAATTGTTTTCATGGGCTATGCAGTATTTGGACCTTATATGCCGAGGGTAATTGCGCATCGAGGGCTAGAGTTGGATAGACTGGTGCAGACGATGTTTTATACAACGGAAGGTATTCTTGGTACACCGATTGGTGTATCCTCCACCTTTATCTTTCTCTTCTTATTGTTTGGCTCTTTTTTAATCAAGACTGGGGTTGGGGAGTATTTTAACGACCTTTCCATTGCCATTGCCGGGAGGAGTGTAGGTGGTCCTGCAAAGGTGGCTATTTTTTCAAGTGCTTTGCAAGGAACGATTAGCGGGAGTTCCGTTGCAAATGTGGTAACATCGGGTGCCTTTACGATACCGATGATGAAAAATCTTGGTTATAAAAAGGAGTTTGCAGGAGCAGTTGAAGCGTCTTCCTCCACTGGAGGACAGTTAATGCCGCCAATTATGGGAGCAGCAGCTTTCTTAATGGTAGAATTCATCGGGGGTATTAGTTACTGGGAGATAGCAAAGGCTGCAGCAATTCCAGCAGTGCTTTATTTTACAGGAATTTGGATTATGACACATTTCGAGGCAAAGCGAATTGGTCTTCGCGGGTTAACAAAAGAAGAAATGCCAAGCAGGAAAGAAGTTCTTGGGAAACTCTATTTGTTACTTCCTATTATTGCTATTGTTCTTTTGTTAAGTTCAGGAATGAGTGTCATTCGTGCTGCACTTTGGTCGATTGTCATAACGGTTGTGGTCAGTGCGATTAATAAAAATACAAGAATTGGATTTAAAGGAATCATTGATGCCTTGGTAGATGGAGCCAGGTCTGCATTAGGTGTTGCCGCTGCATGTGCTTCTGCAGGGATCATCGTTGGTGTGGTAACGAAAACAGGACTAGGATTGAAAATGGCAAATGGTCTGCTCGATTTTGCTGGAGGAGCACTGCTCCCTACCTTGTTTTTAACAATGATTGCTTCCTTAATATTAGGGATGGGATCTCCGACAACTGCTAATTATGTCATTACCTCAACCATTGCAGCTCCAGCAATCATTTTATTAGGAGTTCCAGATTTATCGGCTCACTTGTTTGTGTTTTATTTTGGTATTGTGGCCGATATTACTCCGCCAGTGGCTCTAGCTGCTTTTGCTGCAGCAGCAATATCCGGCGGGGAGCCTTTTCGAACGGGCGTGGAATCAACAAAGCTTGCCATATCAGCTTTTATCATTCCCTATATGTTTGTTTTGTCGCCAGAATTGCTAATGATTGATACCACTTGGACTTATTTAATTTGGGTTGTATTTACGGCCTTTATTGGAATGATAGCCATAAGTGCAGGGGTAATTGGTTTTTGGATGCGAAAATTAAATTGGATCGAACGTATTGCGTCTCTTGGAGCAGGTTTATGCTTAATCTACCCGGAAAATATATCTGATATAGTCGGGTTAGTATTGTTTACAATCTTGCTTGCTTTGCAATATTTATATAAACGGGATCAAATTCCTAAAGTACAAAATTAAATAAAAAGCAAAAACTCGTGGCCTTGTTAGGTTACGAGTTTTTTGTTATACAGAGGAGTAGATACTTGTTAATTTCTGTATTTATATATATTGAAATAAAAGAATGGTAGTTTATGATAGATTTTATGGTTCAAAATGGGAAAAATAATTAATAAGACTTCAACTGGGGGATACATACGAATGGTACAATCCATAAATAAAGCTGAAAGGCCGCCCTATGGTATTATCGCTGTATTAATGATTGGGGCCTTTATTGCATTTTTAAATAATACTTTATTAAATGTAGCGTTACCTTCCATTATGAAGGATTTAGATGTTGATATAGCTACGGTTCAGTGGCTGACGACAGGATTTATGCTGGTCAACGGGATTATGATTCCGACTACCGCTTTTCTAATCCAAAAGTATACAGTCCGGCGTTTATTCTTAGTCGCTATGGGGCTATTTACAGCAGGTACTATTATCGCAGGTATTGCTCATCACTTTCCTCTGCTATTAACTGCTCGGATGATACAGGCTTCTGGCTCTGCCATTATGATGCCGCTTTTAATGAACGTCATGTTAGTCAGTTTTCCGATTGAAAAAAGAGGAACGGCTATGGGTGTTTTCGGACTCATTCTAATGTTTGCGCCAGCAATTGGTCCTTTGTCTGGCTGGATTATTGAACATTATGATTGGAGAATGTTATTCCACTTTGTTACACCAATTGCAGCGATTATTCTTTTTATAGGCTTTTTGAAGCTTAAAGATAAAAAAGAGAAAGTGGATATCAAGCTTGATTTCTTTTCGTTATTGCTGTCAAGTATCGGTTTTGGTGGTTTGCTCTATGGGTTTAGTTCAGCTGGCAGTAAAGGGTGGGACAGCCCGCAGGTTTATTTGACTATCATCATTGGGGTTGTTTCATTAGTTTGGTTTATCTTACGCCAATTGAAGCAAGAGCGGCCAATGCTGAATTTCAGGGTTTTTAAATATAACATGTTTGCTCTTTCATCGGCTATTTCGATGATCGTAAATATTGCGATGTTTTCAGGTTTTCTACTTCTCCCTATTTATGTTCAAACCATTCGAGGGATCTCTCCATTGGATGCAGGATTAATGTTATTGCCGGGAGCCCTTGTCAATGCTTTCATGTCTCCCGTTACCGGAAGATTGTTTGACAAATTTGGCGGTCGTATATTAGCCATTACAGGGTTGTTCATTACAGCCGTTACTACCTATTTATTCAGCATGTTATCGTTTGAAACGACCTATATGTATATGGTTTTTTTACATGCTATTCGTATGTTTGGAATGTCAATGGTGTTTATGCCTGTGTCGACCAATGGATTGAATCAATTGCCGCCTCGTTTTTATCCCCATGGTACGGCGATGAACAATACCATGCAGCAGGTATCAGCTGCCATCGGTACAGGTTTATTGATTACTCTTATGTCTAATCGGTCAGCATCGTATGGAAAAGAACTTACTGAATCCGCCATGCAAAAAATAACCGAGCAGCCATCAGAAACAGCCCTCGCGGAAATGCAGCAACAAATTGCTCTGGAAGCAATGTTAGAAGGAATTAACTTTACCTTCCTTATATCAGCTATTATTATTGGCGTTGCCTTGATTCTTGCGTTCTATATTAAACGAGCAAAACCTGAAGAGGAAACCCTAGAAGAAAATCAAACCAGATCGAATGATAAATTGCTGAAAAAGTTAGCGAAAAATTAATACCCGTTGAAAGAGAAATAAATATCATAAAATATGAACAGCCATCGTTTGATGGCTGTTTGCTTTTATTACTGTTTTAATTAGCAATGGTTGTTAAACTGTTTGATTTGTCCGCGGATTTCTCCGTCAGGATTTTGGACTGTATGTGCATTGACATATGTTTTTCCATCTCTCATAAGGTCTATTAAATCTGAAAGTGATTGTCCCATTAGGGGACCAACAAGATCATCTGCTGTAATGATTCCTTCAACGACTCCTTTTTTTACACTTATACTAGGGTCAGCTGGACCAAATAAAAAGACGACTACAGGACCGTTTACACCTCTTCTCCCTAAATGAATATGAGCCTGCGTAAAATTATCAAGATTATTTACAGTTAGGCGATATCCAATCCTTTTTTCATCTCTGCTAACTTTAAATTTTGCAAACCCAAAAGCATCTGTTCGAACAGGTGGGACCTCTTCTGAACCTTCTAATATAGCAAAAAACAGTTGATTATTTTCCATATTTGTCCTCCAAAAAAATATAATTTATGTATCATATTTTCTAGAGGATTAATTGCTTGTACGAATGTCCTATATTATCGAAACCATTCCACTCTATAAAAAATATTGGATAATTCTAATATCATTAACTATTGCTTTTACTTATTAAAAAATTAAAACTTTAAAATCATGACTCAACTTTTAATAAGACTGAGTTTATTTTTTATAAGAAATTGTTAATTTTCAGAGAATGTTCATTTTAAAAGATTGAATGTAGGTTTATAATGGCTACTATGAAAATGAAAAAATATTAAATTTGATTAAGTGATTAAGAGGTTTCCTTTTTTCTCTTTTTCTATAAGGAGACAGCTATGCGCAGTTACCTCATTATAGGAATGTGTGTGTTATTTTTAATTCAGTACTTTCTCAAGATTCAATGGCTAGAGTATACAGTTGTAGCCTTATCGTTACTGGCATTTTTAGGGAGTGCCCTTAGGGCTGATAAATTTCCCCGTTGGCTCGGTATTATTATGATGACTTCTGGTTTACTCATTGAGTGGAATAAGGGTACCGGATTAAGTGGAATAAGTGAGGGGATATTTCTTATTCTGCCTTTATTAAGCCTCATTACCTTGGCTCCACTTCTTTCGATCCCATTAAGGTTAGGGGCAAGTCCATATCACTGTTATTGCGCAATTTACTACAACAGCCAAAGAAATTTTATGCTGGTATCACTGGTACGTTGTTTTTTCTAACTCCTATTCTAAACTTAGGATCGGTGAGAATCATAAATGAATTTTTAGAGGAACTTAAGCTGCCCTCTGCATTGTCAGCAAAGGGATATCTGGTTGGGTTCTCCACTGCAGTTATGTGGTCGCCATACTTTGCCTCGGTTTCACTTGTATTGCATTATCTGAATATAGCATACAAGGATTATATTATTTTTGGAATCGGGTTATCTTTACTTTCCT
This sequence comes from Bacillus sp. 7884-1, assembly GCF_002272245.1. GTDB lineage: Bacteria > Bacillota > Bacilli > Bacillales > Cytobacillaceae > Neobacillus. The sequence continues at coordinate 43,256 of NZ_NPDD01000018.1, forward strand.
TAGTAATTGGTAACATTCTGTTTGCCATCTGGGAGAAACGACACCCACTCCCAAAAGAGTCAGGCAATTTGGTGACTTTAGAAAAAAGAGACCGAAATCAACTATTTAAATTAGTATTCTTTGTTATCATTTTAATTGGTTCTTGCTTAGTAATCGAAAATATTACGAACTGGTCGATGATTGTTATTGTTTGTCTTGTTTCAATCTTAATTCCACTACTGTTTGGACTACAATCTAAACGCTGGAAAGAGCTCATCCCGCCATTGGTTGACTTTCGAGATCGAACAGTATTGATGTTGAACAATGAAATTATGTTATTTATGAGTGCTGGGATGTTGGCCTTCGCAATGAAAGGGACTGCCGCTGCAAATGGTGTTAGTCAATTCCTAACCAATTTAGCACAGCAATCCTTCATTTTATTTGCTTTAGCCGTTATGGTGATTGTATTAAGTATAACGTATATTGGAATTCACCAAATTGCCGCAGTAGGGGCTTTGGCCATGCAATTAAATGCTGCAGAAATTGGTATAAGTAATATTAGTCTTGCGCTTTTGCTATTATTGACTTGGTCAATATCAACAGCGTTAAGTCCATTTTCCGGTTTGAATTTAATGGTAAGCCGATTTGCTGGAATTTCGGGGGTTCAAACGGGTTTGCGATTCAATGGATTGCACTTATCTGTTATTGCCATAATTGGGATAGGAATCATTTCAATAATTGGTTAAGCAGCAAAAAACCGCCTTCACGGTCCGCTCATTTCGGTTGGGGGATAAGGTTAAACATCCGATCTGATAAATAGACGGAAAAATTTCGCTTATTTAGTAAATAGCTTGGAAATTAGCTTCAATAGACGGAGAGATTCCGCCTATTGAATCGAAAAACGTTATAATGGGGGATATTGCTTTGAATAACCGGAAAACCTCCCCTTATATCCCCCGAAACGAGCCACATTCTGCATCTAACCAGAAAATCTCCGCTTATTATACTTTTGCTGGTTACTGATTAAGGACAAGACATCTTAAAAGGGAGTGAGTTTTATCTCAAAAATCCATGAGAACCTCATTTTGATGCACTACGGTGAACAGTATCACAAGGAAGTGAGGTTATATTTATATAAATAAGTTTTTGTATTCCAAATAAAGAATTCGCCAATTATGGCAAGTTTTACTTTTATTTATACCAATAACGATTCCAATACTACTGCCATTTGGCACGTATTCTAAGAAAAGCACCTCAAAACGGAACCCTTCACGGTATTGTGAAGTCTGTTTTTCATTAATAGGATTTCATTTTATATAAAACATAGCCGGTAAATAGCTCAAATAAATCGGTGAATTTCTTTGGGTTTTTATTCGTTAGAATTTCAATTCTTTGTAATCTGTAGGCAAGACTGTTTCGATGAATATGAAGCTCTTTTGAAATGGCATTCATATCACCGCTGTTTGTGATATAGCTAATGAGAGTTTCTACTAGTTCGCGTCCTTTTGGATTCTCTTCAAGCTCTTGGTAAAAATGATTCATCTCATTAAGGGAGTTGTCTTTGTTTGTTAAATAATCTATGAATTTTAGATCTTTATAATAGTAGTGAATTTGATTCATTCCAAGTTTTTCTGCGGTTTCAATCGCCCTTTTTGCTTCGTGCACGGATGTAGCCACGTGAGTATATGGATTTCCTAATCCAATTTTAAAATCACTATTTTCCAAACTTTTTTCAATCCGTTTTATTAGTTCGCTTTGGATTGGAACAATGAAAAGAGTTAGATTGGGATTTAGACGGAAGATGAATTCCTGTTCGTGAAGGGGGATGTCTTTATTTACATTACTTTTAACAACAATTGCTTTTCGCTGAGGATAAAATGGTAGGAGCAGATTATGTTTTTACTGGGGAAGGCAGCATCGACGGGCAAACGTTGTTTGGAAAGACACCTTTTGGCGTAGCTTCGATTGCAAGGAAATACTCCATTCCAGTAATTGCATTTGCAGGAAGAATCGGTAATGGTGTTGAACCGCTTTATGAACACGGATTTACGTCTATTATTGGTATATTAAAAGGCGTTTCTTATTTAGATGAAGCACTTAAATCAGGTGAAGCAAATTTAGAATTTGCAGCGGAAAATATCTGCCGAATATTAAAATCATAAGGTAATGAAAGCAGTCATAATTCGGTGGCTGTTTTTTTTTGTAAAATGTTGATTAATATGGTGGAAAAAGTTAAGTTTGTTTAATAAGAGCAAATATGGAGGTAATTATGAAATGAAAAGATGCGGTTGGGTGAAACAGGATCCACTATATATTGATTATCATGATCATGAATGGGGCGTCCCTGTGTATGATGATCGATTACTATTTGAGTATTTGAACTTAGAAGGTGCTCAAGCGGGATTAAGCTGGTACACGATTTTGAAGAAGAGGGAAAATTACCGCAAAGCATTTGACCATTTTGAACCAAGTAAAATTATTAATTATGATGAAAAGAAAATCGAAGAACTTTTACAGAATGAAGGAATTGTTAGAAATAAACTAAAAATAAATGCAGTCATTACAAACGCAAAGGCATTCTTGAAGGTAAGTGAAGAGTTTGGTTCTTTCAGTAAGTATATTTGGTCTTTTGTAGATGGTAAACCGATAAAAAATCACTTTATTGATTTATCCGAAGTTCCGGCTACAACGGATATTAGTGACAGGTTAAGCAAGGATTTGAAAAAACGCGGCTTTAAATTTGTTGGGTCAACCATTTGTTATGCCTTTATGCAAGCGACGGGGATGGTAAATGATCATATAGAGTCTTGTATTTGCTACCATAAATCCCGGTGATATATATATAAATCTCTTTTGTTCTTTATCTTGTAAAAATCTTTTAAAAAATTTCTTGAAACCAATTATGATGAAATCCGTCTAATAAGTGTATCCAATTTAAGGAATTTATAACAGGTAGTTAGCAGGAATTTTGTGTCTGAAGGTGGAATAGATTAAGAGAATGAGAGCGAAATTCTTTTTCTGAATATTCAAAAGTGTTTCGTTGGGGATGACGAGATTTTGGGAAAAGAGGAGAAGTTGTTAATGGCTATACGGACCTGGGTGATTTCATTCATATTAATTGGCAGTTTAATAGGATTAGCAGGCTGTGCGGAGAAAACAAATGGCAAGGAAGCAGATCTTGAGAACAAAGTAACAGAACTAGAGAAGAAGCTTGAAGAGCAAAAGGCTGCAGAGGAAGCGGCAAAGAAAGCCGCTGAAGAAGCGGAAGCAAAGAGAATAGCAGAGGAAGAAGCAAAAAAGCCGAAGGTGGTAAATGTCATTGACCCAAGTACAAAAACCGTTTTAAAAAGTCTCATTCCAGTAGATATGGGTTTTGGAAGTGACAATGAAAAATATAAGCAGGAGCTTGAGCAATGGGCTAAAGAGTTAGCAAGGGGAACAGATACGACTCCTGGTTATGACTCAAAGATGATACTGGATAAAATTGATGCAAACGGTCAGGTTATTAAAGGGAAACCAAGAGTAGTTCTCGAGGAAGCAGAACTTGTGATGAAGGTAATCGAGGCTTCAGTCAATGGCGGCGATGTTCTTCTGCCAATCTATGTTACTGAAAGTGGCTATAAACCTGAAGACGCAGCCCATTTATCTGAAGTGGTGGTTGCAACTTATACAACTAAATTTAATCCGAGCATAACAGGGAGAAACAAAAATATCGAACTGTCTGCGCAGGCTATCGATAATGTCATTATTGGAACAGGGGATATTTTCTCCTTTAATCATACAGTGGGACCAAGTGATGCTGCACATGGTTATCAGCCTGCTCAAGAAATTGTGAATAAGGAATTGGTCATGGGAATTGGCGGCGGTATTTGTCAAACATCTTCAACCCTATTTAATGCAGTTGATCAATTAGCCATCGAATATGTAGAATGGCACCATCATTCTTTGACAGTGGGGTATGTACCTTCAGGGCGGGATGCAACAGTTTCATATGGTGGAAAAGATTTTCAATTTAAGAATACAGCGGGTGTCCCGTTCCTGATTAAGGCGATTTACAATGGAAATGGTACTCTCACCGTTGAAGTTAGAACATCTTCCGCCTATCAAAGTTTACTGCAAAAGCGATAACATTTTATTAAAAGGATTTGTGGAGATTAAAGGCACTGTCATTTTTTGATGGTGCCTTTTCTGTTTAGACATTACTTAAATTGGGTATAAGCCCTGACTATAATTGACTTTTGGAATAGCTTATCCTGAGAGAATTTCTATCAGGAGATGATTAGTTTTGAACAATATGAATAGCATGGAGCCGAGTGCGCTTTGCCAGGAATTTGCAAGGATATTAGGCGCAACTCCTTCCGTCATCAATGGGGTATGTACTGCAACTAGATCACGAACAAACATCCATCCGGTTGTATTGGGCCGTCGGGCTGAATCCTTTATGTTTGTGCCACAGGCATTTTCTTTTGAAGGTATAAACGGAGAAGGAAGAGCATTATGTCTTGGGGAAACCGTCATCCTCCAAGATGAGGTTAATCCATTTATTTCTAGGCTGCGAGAAGATGATATCATTGTGACTGCCTTACACAATCACTGGCTTTTTGATGAACCGCGCTTAATGTATATTCACTTCGAATCTATTGACGAGCCATTGGACTTTGCAAGAAAGGTCCGTGATGCACTAGATGTACTAACTACGCGGAACATGGGTCGTTCGGGTCGGGCTCGACAGGTAACAAATAGAAGGGCAGAGGAACTGTGCGAAGAATTTAGCGATATTCTTGGAGGGATGAGCACGTTCGAAGATGGTGTTTGTATGGTGATGAATTCCCGTACAAATATAATGGCGCGAATACTAGGCAGAAGAACAAGATCCTTTCTAGCTTTGCCGCAAATGTTTGTGTTTGAATCGCTCTCTTCAGACGGCAGGGCACTATGCAGCGGTGAAACAGTCATTCTCCAAGAAGAACTGAACCCATTTATCAGTATTCTTCGTGAACATAATATAATAGTGACTGCTTTTCATAATCACTGGCTTTTTGAAAATCCAAGGCTCATGTACATTCATTTTGAAAAAATAGATCGTCCTATCGAGTTTGCAAGAGATGTAAGGGATGCATTACAAGTGCTGACAACGAGAGAAGTAAGACCGAGTAAATCATAACCTGTTTTACTATGAATGGTTCCTCGCTGAAAAGGGGATTATAAGGTAAAAAAGGATGGGGCGAAATATTGGAACTATTATTACAAGGTCAAGTAGCATTTATAACAGGTGCAGGCTCAGGAATTGGCCGTTCTGCAGCATTAACATTAGCTGAAAACGGAGCAAAAGTTGCCTTAGTCGATTTGCACCCTGAAAATTGTAAAGAGATTAAACAGTTAGTTGAGGATAATGGGAGCGAGGCACTAATAGTTGAAGCCAATGTTTCTTCAGTGGAAGACATGGAAAAAGGGTATAGCATGGTTATGGAGAAATGGGGCAGACTGGATATCGTTTTTGCCAATGCAGGAATAAATGGTGTTGTTGCGCCGATTGAAGATTTGTCACCGGATGATTGGGACCTGACCATTTCTAATAATCTTAAAAGTACTTTTTTAACTATTAAATATGCTATTCCTTATATGAAAGAAAAAGGCGGAAGTGTGATTATCACGAGCTCTATTAATGGTAATCGTGTATATAGAAACTTTGGGATGTCGGCTTATAGTACTTCGAAAATTGGACAAATGGGATTTGGAAAGATGGCTGCCCTTGAGTTAGCCAAATATCGTATTCGTGTTAACATTATTTGCCCAGGTGGAATCGAAACTCATATAGGGGAAAACACTTGGAAAGAAAAAGAAGAATTAAAGGAAATTGAAATACCGATTAATTACCCAGAGGGAAGCCAACCCCTTGAGCATCATCCAGGAAAGCCCGAACAAGTTGCAGAGCTAGTCTTATTTTTAGCATCAAAGCAATCCAATCATATTACTGGAACAGAAATTTACATTGATGGTGCGGAGTCACTATTATAAATTTTTTCCAAAAACAGGCACCATCCAAATGGAGGGTGCCGTTTATTTATAATATTTTTTTATTCTAATCCTTCGATTACAATTTCTTTTGCTGGAAGGAAGTCTTCATCCGTATCCAAGTAGGTGACATTTACTTTGTCTCCTTCTTTTAAGTAAATGACCAATGGTTCTTTTTCAGAGGAAAGGATATAGCTTTTCTTGTTGTCTAAAAGGAATGAAACAACGGTGAAATCCCCTGACTTTTCCTTATATACACGGAGTACTGTACCTGAGATCTGTTTTTCATCCGCTTTTGAACTTCCATCAACTGAACCGCCGCCTCTTTGAAGGGCCGTTTTATACTGTTTTAAAGCTTCATTTGGGGTAACCCCAAACACCGAAATTTCTGGATTAGCGGCTGAAACGATAAAGTAATTCTGCAAAAATCCATTAGAATCCAGTACAGGTGTCAACCAGCTTGCCTCTCCATAGAAGTTATAGATAACAGGCAATTCACCATGCCATTTCTTTTCAATGAATTTCTTTTCAATAATTTGTAAGGCACCTTGCGAATCCATATAGGATTCTTCAGGATTCCCTGAATAATAGGTCGCTTCACCCGTACGCGAGTTTGTCAGCGAGTAGCCTAGCATGGAATCGACACCTTCTTTAGGGCTTGTGAAGTCAGTGAAATAATACATTACACCATTTTGGTCGAATATCGGGCTAACATTCGCCTCAGTACCTTCATCAGAAGGAAGTTTTACATCTGATTTACCGAATAGGCTATTCCAAAATCCGTGAATATAATTTCCGAAGTAACTATTTTGCAAGCTGACAATTTCTGGTGATACAGCACCATCAATAAATTCTGGAACTTCAGATATCGAATACGACTTTGTATCGCCATTTCTGGAATCCACGACAACAACACCTTTAACATCAAACCCATTTCGAGCAGAAATAAATTCTCCGTAGGAACGGATATAAAAAGGTTTACCTTCATCATCAATTTCTAATTGAACATCACCATAGAAAATATGTTTCGGCAACTGCATACGAATATGGCGCTCAATGGCCTTATTAAAGTATGAAGAAGGGGTATAGATCATTTCTGATTTAATAAATTTTGGATTAGCAGAAGAATCAGTTGCACTTAATGTGAAATAACCAGGTGTTTCTTTCCCTTTCCACCATTTGAAAAAACCAGAGAACTCAACAGGCGCTATGTAGACATAATCTCCTTTTACCTTTTGAATTTGAAGATTTCCCAGTTCATAATAGCTCGTATTTGGCACTTGACCAAAAGCTTTTTTCATTTTATTTCTTGCAAATTCAGGTGGTACACTAGCAGGTGTTTCTTTCTCGTCAAAGGACTTAATTTCCACTTCCTGCTCCATTTGAGCAATCTCATATTTTTCATCCGCATTAAATAGAAAGGCAGTGAGAAAGTAAATTCCAAAGATTAAGCTGACTGCAAATAGCAGTGCTTTTACTTTTCTTTCCAATCCAGTGGATAGTATGGCACCTAACGCAGTAATAATAATCGCAAACACCCATAAAGATGAGGTATTCCTATCAAAATTTGTAAAATAATAGTAAACAAAAACAGAAGGAATCAAAACTACTATAACAGCGATAATTACTCCGGGAAAAAGCCTTCTATCACCTTTAGAACTCTTTTTATTACTTTTCCTATCGGCAGACTTATCATCCCTATAAATCGGTATAAGAACAAGAGCAGACACAATAGCAACAATCAGCACAAACAAAAACATATTCCCCATAACCAATTCCCCTTTATAATCTATTGTCTTTTTACTGAGTCTCTATATATACGAGTATATAGGAAGATAGTTTCATTATTAGTTGCTGACATTATATGGAGACAGTATATGGAGACATTGTGTGGTGCCATTATTTGGTGACAGGCACCGCTCGTGTACATTTGTACGCCTGGAGTGGACATAGTTATCAAGCATTTCGCTATATGATAACAGAACATTCAGAATACTCTGTATAGTGGTATAAAATATTATCGATTAACATAAGTGAAGATATAAATTTAAAAAGGGGATGGGTAGATGTTTCAATTTGTTTCACCGATGCATATCTATCATGGTGAAGGTTCACTTAATAAATTGGCAGATATTATAAAGGTATACTCTTGTAAAAAGGTTTTTCTCCTTACAGATCCAGTATTAAAAGATTTGGGAGTAATTGAACCTATTCTACTGCTATTAGAGCAACAAAGTATTCGTGTGGATTTATCAACCCAAGTTGTACCTGAGCCCTCTTTAGAAGTTGGAAATCAGATCGTTGATGAGATTAGAAAAAGTAAAGCTGAGTTAGTAATTGGGGTTGGCGGCGGCAGTGCACTAGACTTAGCGAAGGCTGGAGCAGTTTTGGCGGAAAATGAGGGCTATGTGCAGGATTACTTAAATTTGAGCGGAGGTAAGAAGTTTTCTCGCAGGGGACTTCCCAAGATATTGATCCCTAGTACAGCAGGCACTGGTGCAGAGGTTACAGACATTGCCGTGTATTCGTTAGAAGAGACAAAGGATGTCATTACACATGAATTTTTACTTGCGGATTATGCGATTGTAGATCCTGTTCTGACATACACGCTTCCACCAAGAGTTACGGCTGCAAGCGGAATAGATGCCTTTACACATGCATTAGAGGCGTATACTTCCATTAACGCAACTCCGTTAACAGACACACTGGCATTAGAAGCGATGCGCAGAATCGTTGGCAACATTAGAACTGCTGTTTGGAATGGCAAGGATAAAGCAGCTAGGGAACAAATGGCCCTCGGAAGTTTATTAGCAGGTTTAAGCTTTTATAACGCCGGGGTTGCAGCTGTGCATGCCCTTGCCTATCCATTAGGCGGATTGTTTAAACTGCCGCACGGGGAATCGAATGCCGTCTTGCTACCATATGTTTACGATGATATTTGGCACGCCTGTGTGGATAAAATGGTCAAAGTAGCAGAGATTTTTAAACTGCCTTCTGATGGAAAAAGTGATCGTGAATTAGCTAAAGATGTGGTCCGAAGTTTACTAGATTTAGTTCAAGATGTTGGATTGCCAACAACCCTAGAATCCTACCATATCCAAAGAGCAGACATTATGGTATTAGCAGAAAACGGAATAAAACAAAAAAGGCTATTAAATAGAAGTCCAAAACCATTGACGATTGAAACCATCGAGAAAATCTATCGAAACGCTTTCGATGGAGTATTATCCAATTGTTAGTTTGAAAGGACGAGTATACTATGTATAAAAAAATCATTGAGCCTCGTGTATCTGAAACAGATGGTGTAGGTCATATCAACAATACAACGATTCCTGTTTGGTTTGAAGCGGGGCGGAACGATATATTTAAATTGTTTACCCCAGATGCTTCATTCGTAAATTGGAAGATGATTATATTAAATATGAACGTAGATTATTTGAAGCAAATCTATTTTGGGAGAGCTGTTGAGATTTACGTATGGGTTAAAAAGATTGGTAATTCTAGTTTAGTATTATATGAAGAAATCCATCAGGATGGTCAGATATGCGCGAAAGATACGGTAACGTACGTAAACTTTAATCTCAAAACCCAAAAATCTGAACCTATTCCTGATGAAATAAGAAGTGCGTTAGAGTTACATTATTATCACAATGAAATTTAATCATTTTTTTGAAAAATAAAGAGTCCTCCAAATTATTATTGTGATGGACTTGTTATTTTTATAGGAACCATATTTTCCCATGTTTTTACAATAAAAATTATTATCATGATTTTCATTTTCCTAACGTAAGCTTTATTGTACTCCATTTTTTAGCAAATTAATTCAAGAAGGGGGGGCTGACAAAAAGCATAAAGGATGTGATGATCTGTCATTTTGTACTATTCAGTAATCTTGTTGGGTGTGAGCACGGATTTCCAAGTATGAGAAAAATTAATTGGAAGAGGTGTATTTAGGTGAATTTAACATCCTTTTTACGATTTACTGGAGTAAGTTCAATCATTACAGGGGTTCTATTCCTTTCTATGGCTATTTGGTATAATATTTCTTCTTTAGAGGCAATTGGTTCTTACCTTAACTTAATTGGAATGGCATTTTTACTATTAGCACTTGTAGGGATTTACCTACGACAAATGAATGCTATTGGAATTTTTGGTTTTATTATTTTTATTATTTCTTTTATTGGAGCGGTGTTATGGGCAGGGTTTGGCTGGGTAGGAGCATTCGTAGTGCCTGCCTTGGAAGAGGTTGCACCAGAAATATTGTCAGGTTCTCCTCCCGAGATGATAAATATGGGTATGATGTTATCGATGTTTACTTTTTTTGGGGGTATGTTATTATTTGGACTCGTGACTGCCTGGAAAGCAATCCTGCCTAGAGGCGGTGCACTTTTATTAGCATTGGTACCCATTTTAGAATTTATTCCTTTTGGGTCAACCGTAGCCCAACCACTTGCGGGAGTTGCATTAATCTGGCTCGGTTATGCTCTTTGGAAGGGGAACTATGAAGAAGTAGGCACTGGGGAATAAAGTAAATGATAAGTATAAAAGTGACAGGAGCCATCCAGAAAATTGGAGGTTGCCTGTCACTTCTTTTATTTGTATGAATTTTCTAATTCATCTATTAATGAACCAACATATGCTACTGCTTTACGGACTGGCTCAGGTGTCGACATATCAACACCAGCGTGTTTTAGTAGCTCAAGAGGTTTCATTGTTCCACCTGCACGAAGTACCTCGAGCCAGCGGTCAACAGCAGGCTGACCTTCTTCCTGAATCAATTGTGCCACTGCAGTAGAAGCGGTCAAGCCGGCAGAATAGGTATATGGATACAAGCCCATGTAATAGTGAGGCTGACGCATCCAAGTTAGGCTTGCACCTTCATCGATTTCCACAGTGTCTCCCCAGAACTCAGAAAGTACATTCCTAGTCAATTCAGATAGAGAATTAGCAGTAAGTGCTTTTCCGCTTTCAGCTAATGCATAAACCCTGCGTTGATATTCTGCCTCTAGAAGATGGGTAACAAAATTATGATAATACGTTCCTAGCAACTGAAGAACGACCCAGCGGCGCATTTGTTTGTCTTGATTATTGGCTAATAGGTGCTGTCCTAATAAAAGCTCATTCATGGTAGATGGAGCTTCAATGAAATACATGGATGGACGAACATTCATGATTCTTTGATTTTTGTTCGCCCAGTAGAAATGACCTGCATGCCCAAATTCATGTGCCAGGGTAAAACAGCCGCGCATATTATCCTGCCATGTAACCAAAATGTAGGGGTGCGATCCATAGGGACTTGAGCAGAAGGCGCCAGTGGATTTCCCGATATTGTCCGCAAGATCCACCCATCTCTCTTTGAAGCCCTTTTCAATAATTTCACTATATTCTGGTCCCATCACCTTTAAAGATTCTAAAATAAGCTGACTAGCTTCTTTATAGGTTGTCTCTGGATTAAAGTCAGGATCTAAGGGTGCTTTCAAATCACAAAACTTCATAACATCAAGACCTAATGCCTTTTTCTTCAACTTTGCAAAGCGGCGCATATGAGGAGCCAGCTCTTTAAAAATAATATCAATCTGGTTGTTGTACATATCAAGTGTTACCTGATGTGGTTCTAAGAGCATTTGTTCAACTGACTGATAGTTTCTAAATCGAGAAAGAGTTACTTGTTTTTTCACTTCAGCTGAATAGGCAGCTGCGATTGTGTTTTTATATTGTTTTAGTGTTGAAACGAAAGAGTCATAGGCTTTTCTGCGTGTTTCTGTATCGGAAGAAAACTCGTAGCGGTTTTCAAATAATGCAAAGGATACCGGTAATTCATTTCCCTCACTATCCACGATAGGAGCAAAGTCCATGTCTGCTAATTTAGCCATGCTATAAATGGTATAAGGGGCACCATGTACCTCACCTAAAGCAGCTAAAACCTCTTCCGTTTCGGGTGAAAGTCGATGTTTTTTCGTTTCGAGCAGCTCGAGTAAATCTTTTCGAAAAGGTTGAAGGTCCGGATTCTCTTGAAGGTATTTTTCAATCGTTCCATCTTCTAGTGAAAGAATCTCTGAATTAATAAATGATAATGCGGCAACCATTTTTGTCCGTAATGCCGATAATTTCGCTGAATTTGACTGATTAATAGGATCTGTCCCATCCGCGGATTGTTTCAAGCTTGCATACGTTGCTGCCTTGACCATTTTCATTAATAAATTTTCCTGAGCAATCAAGCAAGATGTTAAATCTTTTGAACTAGTATGTAATGTCCCTTTAAATACCTCAATCTTTACAATATCTGTTTCAATCACTTCAAGTTCTTTTTCCCATGCCTGCTCTGATGTAAATAGATCATAAAGATTCCAAGTTAGTTCCTCTGGAACCATTGATCGGGTCAGCCGTTTTTCTACAGTCTTTTCCATTAAGTATCGCCTCCTATTAATCTTTCGTGTATCTAAGTAATATCATATATTATTTGAAAATTATAGCAACTAAAAAAATGGAGTCACACCATTTAAGGTTTGACTCCATTTTTTCACCATTCTCTAGGTTCATAATTAAGATCACTAAATAATTGATTCTTTTCTTTCTTCGTTAAATCTCTCCATTGACCAATAGGGAGGTTTCCTAAGTTAATATTCATAATCCGAATTCTCTGGAGACGAACAACAGAATAACCGAGAGCCGAGCACATCCGTCGAATTTGACGATTTAACCCTTGTGTTAGGATAATCTTAAAAACATACTTAGATAATTGCTCCACTTTACATGGAAGAGTTTTCGTATCAAGGATTCTAACTCCTTCAGACATCTTCTTTAAAAACTCCGAAGTAATTGGCTTATCCACCGTAACTATATATTCTTTTTCGTGCTTATTCTCCGCACGAAGTATTTCATTAACAATATCTCCATCATTCGTAAGGAGGATTAACCCATCTGAATCTTTATCTAGTCTTCCAATATTAAAAATTCGTAGTGGGTGATTGACTAAATCAACAATGTTGCCTTTGATATGTTTTTCAGTAGTACTTGTAATCCCGACCGGTTTATTTAAGGCTATGTAGACATAGTTTTTGGCTACCCTAATGGTTTCACCATTTACACGAACTATATCACCGGGCTCTACTTGACTGCCAACCTTTGCCACTTTTCCGTTTATTGTGACTCTTCCTTCTTCTATCCATTTATCTGCACCGCGCCTTGAGGTTTTTCCGGATTCAGATATAAATTTATTTAATCGCAGGTTCAACACATCCTTCATTTCGTTGAATATGTTCTTAGAATACTTAACTACTAGCTTAATTTCAAGGTTTAGTCTACTTTAATGTTTACCAATCCCAACTTTTTTTCATACATGATATATATTTCGAACAGGTGAAAAAGGTTTCTCTAGACCCACTAGATGTTTTTGTTCAATAATATATATAGGGAAAAGAAGTGGGTGAGTGAAATGATTGAAGAACAAGGATTTTTGGATTTAAAAAGAGGAGAGCGCGGAGCAATTATAAGCATTATTGCCTATATATGTTTGTCTGCATTGAAATTAGCAGTTGGTTATTTTGCAAATTCCGAGGCATTGAAAGCAGATGGATTAAACAATGTAACGGATATCATAGCATCTGTTGCTGTTCTAATTGGACTTAAATTATCACAAAGGCCAGCGGATGATGACCACCCCTATGGACATTGGAAAGCCGAAACCGTAGCTTCTATGGTTGCCTCTTTTATTATGATGGCAGTAGGTCTGAAGGTTGCATACGATGCTATTTTTAGTATTTTCTACGCACAAAAGGAATCTCCGGACGTAATTTCCGCCTGGACGGGATTATTATGTGCTTTCGTTATGTACTTTGTTTATCGGTATAATAAAAAACTAGCAACAGAAATAAATAGTCAATCCGTCATGGCTGCAGCTAAGGATAATCTCTCTGATGCATGGGTAAGCGTCGGGACGTTCATTGGTATTATCGGAGCACAGTTTGGTCTGCCATGGCTAGATCCTCTAGCAGCAGTCATCGTGGGATTCCTCATTTGTAAAACTGCCTGGGACATTTTTAAAGAAGCCTCTCTCTATTTAACTGATGGTTTTGATGAAAAGGAAATAGAAATATATAAACAGACCATCCATCATTGTCAGGGCGTAAAGGGTGTGAAAGAAATTAAAGCTAGAAATTACGGGAATAACGTTGTTGTTGATGTTGTCATCCTTGTTAATTCCACATTAGATGTTAAAAATGCCCATGATATTGCTACAAAAGTAGAAGATGAATTAATTGCAAAACATAAGGTTTATGACGTACATGTTCATGTTGAACCAAAATAATGACCATTCATGAAAAGTAATTGATATGTTATAATTTTCTGAAAAGGGGGAATGTCAAATGGAAGAAAAGGTACATAATGCAATTCAAGATGAATACCCTGATGATTTCGCCTGGTGTTACGGCTGTGGCAGGTTAAATCAGGACGGACACCATTTTCGGACAGGATGGGTAGGGGAAAAAACAGTAACGATTTATTCGCCAGAACCCGAGCATATAGCACTTCCGGGATTTGTTTATGGCGGCATCGTTGCCTCTCTAATTGATTGTCATGGTACAGGGTCAGCATCTTTAGCACTACATAGAAAAAATGGCTGTGAGGAAGGTGACGGAACTGAGCCTCCTAGATTTGTAACCGCTTCATTGAAGGTCGACTTTGTTAAACCGACACCCCATGGAGTACCATTAAAGGCCATTGGAGTCGTTCATGAGATACACCCTAAGAAATTTAGGGTAGAGACAGAGGTATTTGCCGATCATGTACTTTGTGCCCGAGGCGAGGTTATTGCAGTAGTAATGCCGAGTACTTTTGTAAATCAAGAATAACCAAAAAAGGAAGGGGCTTTTGTGCTCCATTCCTTTTTTGTTTCAAAATTTATTTCCTTCTTATTTTAAATTCCCACATATTATTTCCATCCCAACCCCTTGATATGATGTGATTTCCGCTTATTGTATCGAAGTGTTTAACATTGCTGGGACTTGATGTATTCGAGCTTTGTTTCTGGGGTTGCTCTTTTGAATCTTCACTTTCAATCTTAATTGGAATTTCATCTATAACTTCATTTATAGATTCATTTATAAATTTCCTATGCAGTGGTCCTTGACCCCAGAACTTGAAAGAATCAAATATAGATCCTTTACTCTTTTTATCTGGTGTTTGATTCATGTCTGCTATTAAATCTTCCATTGATGCACCCTCCTGTAGTTTTTAAAGCAGTAACTACCTGCTCCTCCTCAAAATAGTAAAACAAACCATTGTTTTTACTAATTTACGTAAAACTACTTAGAAATGCATAGGCAAACGCTCAGTCTTAAAAAATCTACTTTTTATTATTCTTCTTCCTCTTGCTCTAATTGTTGAAAGAAAACGGTTATGATTTGATTAAGCTGTAGCAGGTCTTTTTTCCAAATAAAAGCTGGGTTGTTTTGTAATGTTTGGATGGTGCTTTCGATTAAGTATTTTCTTGGTGCTCTGGTATGCATGAATTCTTCTTGAATGAAATCTAACAGTTCGTGATACCTTTCCTGGTCATTTTTATCAGGAAAGTGTTTTGATATGGAATTCCTCATTGGACCCACTATTTTAAAAAATTGGTCAATTAATTCATGATTATTTTTATGTTTTCCAGGAAGCCATTTGTCTAAAAGCTCTGGTTCATGGATTTGCTCTCCAGCCTCGGTCACTTCATTAACCATATTTACTAAACGGTTCACACTATATCTGACAACATCACTTATTTTCTCATTTGAATCTGTCGCCATCCGATTGTATTGGAGATTATTCTGTAAAAATCCCTGGAACATAATGGCGCAATCTAATAAGTATGGCTTATTCTTCTCACCAAAAATATCAATAAACCTTTGAACCATCCACCTAAGTGAACGAAGCCGGCTAATACGAATGTATTGTTTTAAATCAGCATCATTTGTTGCCATGACTTCCTCATAAAGTGCAATTAATTTATTTTTCCTATTAGATATCATTTGCAATTCGATTTGTTTAATAAAAATCTCGATATCTGAAGGATTTTTCCCAATTAATAAATCATTTCTATCCTTTGCTAGCTTTTTAAAAATCGTTTTATAAATGGCGATTAATAATTCGCTCTTAGATGAGAAGTATTTGTAAAAAGTCCCTTTTGAGATACCGCTAAAATCTAAAATATCTTGAATCGATGTGGCTTGAAATCCTTTTTCAATAAATAACTGATGAGCTTTATTTATAACATGCTGCTTACGTTCGTTCACTTTATCACCTATTATCTGAATTATACTACCTGTATAAAAATATACTACATTATTAAGGTACCTATTACAAACCCATAATTTTGTAGTGTTTTTTTATTGCAAAAAATGAACAACCGGTATATTATTATAAAGCATGAAACAACGGTATAAAAAAATGTACAAAGGGTTTATAGGGGGTATATAAACATGGAACACAGTAAAAATGAAACAAAACGTCCCCCATACGGGATTATTGTAATCCTGATGATTGGGGCATTTATTGCTTTTTTAAATAACACTTTACTTAATATTGCACTTCCATCCATAATGGCTGATTTAGAAGTAGATGCTTCAACTGTGCAATGGTTAACAACTGGATTTATGTTAGTAAATGGAATATTAATACCAACTACTGCATTTTTAATTCAAAAATATTCTGTACGAAAACTTTTCTTAGTTGCCATGGGCTTATTTACAGCAGGAACCATCCTTGCTGGGATGGCACATGTATTTCCGGTTTTATTAACAGGCAGGATGACGCAGGCAGCGGGTTCAGCGATAATGATGCCACTTTTAATGAATGTCATGTTAGTAAGCTTCCCTATTGAGAAAAGGGGAGCTGCAATGGGGGTTTTTGGATTAGTTTTAATGGGGGCACCTGCAATTGGACCAACATTATCTGGTTGGTTAATCGAACACTATGACTGGAGAATGTTGTTCCACTTTGTAACACCAATTGCCGTGATTGTTCTATTAATCGGTTTCTTCTTATTAAAGGATAAAAAAGAAAAAGTTGATATTCGACTTGATTTCTTATCTGTTTTACTTACAAGCGTGGGATTTGGCGGCTTACTTTATGGGTTCAGTTCAGCCGGAAAGCAAGGCTGGGACAGTCCACAAGTTTATTTGACGATTGCTATTGGAGCTATTTCATTACTAGTGTCTATCTTACGTCAACTAAAACAAGATCAGCCTATGCTTAATTATAGAATCTTTAGGTACCCAATGTTTGCATTATCATCGGTTATCTCAATGGTGCTTACGATGGCCATGTTTTCGGGGATGCTTTTGCTGCCGATTTATGTTCAAACAATACGCGGTATTTCTCCGTTGGATGCAGGTCTACTGATGCTTCCAGGAGCAATCATAATGGCGCTTATGTCACCAGTTACAGGGAAACTGTTCGACAAATTTGGCGGACGCATTTTAGCTATAATTGGTTTAGTCATCACCGTAGTAACCAGCTATCTATTCAGCCAATTATCACTTGAAACAACGTATACACAATTATTGCTTTTATATTCAGTTCGAATGTTGGGGATGTCGATGGTGATGATGCCAGTTTCTACAAATGGGTTAAATCAATTGCCAGCGCGTTTTTACCCACATGGTACTGCCATGAACAATACACTTCAGCAAGTATCTGGAGCAATCGGAACTGCCCTTTTGGTAACTGTCATGTCAAACCGCGCAGAGTCAAAGGCTAAAGAGTTAGGTGAAGCAGCTATGGCAAACTTGACTGAGCAGCCAACGGAGGCAGCCTTAGCTCAAATGAAGCAACAAATTATGATGAGTGCCACGTTAGACGGCATCAATTTTGCCTTTTTCGTGTCCGTCTTTATTGCTGCTGTTGCCCTAATCCTTGCATTCTTTATGAAACGTGCGAAACAAGCAGAAGATACTATAGAGGAAAACCCAGCAGAAAAAAAAGTAGTAAATAAACTAGCTGAAAACTAGTATGATACTTCTCGTCTAAACTCCATGTGAGTTTAGACGTTTTTTATTGTTGAAAATTTGCTTTTTTATTTTACATAACTATATAGTTAAAGTGGGATTGTTTTAATAGGAGGATATTAAATGGAAAACAAATTAAACTCAAATTTTACTGATGCTTATATTGAACGATGCAGCAAGGAAACTGAAACGATGATTGCCAATGAATCGTCCAATTTTTTAAACCAGACGATTACATACCTAAAAGAACATAAAAATGAATTTATTTATGTAGAGTCTAAATTGTTTGAACAAATTGGTGTTGAGGGTGTGTCACTTGAGGCTGATGATGTTTTTGGTACATACGATGTCATGCTTGGATTAAAGCTTCAAAAAAAGTTTGAAAAGATGTTAAAGGAACAGCTGAATAACTCTTTACAGGGCGATGAAGCAAAGTTTGATCTAATGTTTAGCTATGATGATGGCTTATGGGATTTAAATTTTGCCCTGAATTATGTGGATGGGTATACAGAGAATCTGACTATTCATGAGGCCTTTCAGTTAATACATCAGTTTTTAAATACTTTAGTCCATACAATTAAACAAACAACCAGCTGAAATATGCTGGTTGTTTTGCTTGCATGGATGACTAATAATCCATACGTTACTTTGCCTTAAATCTAAGTACTGTTTTTAATTTTGTTGCTTCAGTTTTTCTTGGGTCACTTATGTATATTTCACGATGCCTTTTGTCTGTACGGGTTATATTATTGGCAGAACAAAAGTCATGCATTTTTGAAAATGTTTCAGGTTCACTGTCATAATCTCCTATGTGCATACATTGGACACATAAGCCCTCTTCAATTTCTTCAAACTTAGCAGATAATAACAAGTCCTCTGAGATTTTTTTTGCAGTTAATTCTTTCGCCATTGAAAATAAATCATCTGACACAAAATCTGGCTGTCGAATCATTAGTTTATAAACCAACCTGTCTTTGTCTAGCTGTTTTAATTGTCTTCCAACTTCATCCAAGTCCCAAACACCCTCTAAAGGAAAAACAGTATATTCATAATAACCCTCGGGGGTTGTTCCTTTTTTCGGGAGCATTCGTATTGCATAAGATAATGCATATAAAGCCTCAACACTTTCCTTAAAAGCTTCGCTATTAGGATTTCCTTTTCCCATTAATGTAAAGTATTTCAACGGTGGTACAACAATCTTAGTTGGTTTGGCAGAAGGCAGGTATAGTTCTTTTTCTTTTTTCCGCCATTCATATTTCATGGAACATCATCCTTTGTTTATTCATGTATTGAATATGGTATATTTTACAATTATAGTTCAAATAGCAGGATAAACAAAGTGAATGTTGGGGAGGAGAAATTACCCTCTGCTAGTTTTTGGTGCAACTTTAATAATTGTTCATATACAAAAACATTCGGCAAATAATTTGCGAATGTCGAGAACTTATTTGGAAAAAAAACTGTGGTTGGTTGAAAATCTACTTACACATTAACTTCAATTTTCCTTTATAATCATTGAGTTTAAGTTATTTTTAAAAAAGCCAATTACCTCAAATATATTCATAATAAGTTCGATGGAATTTTACAAAATTTTTTGTTCATTTGTGATAAATTGGTAAAAGGTTAACAATGGTACAAGAATATCTTTCATTTATCTACTACATAAATCATCGATTTTTCCCTTCAAATCATCATCAAATACTATGGATTCGCATAAATGTTAAATAGAATCTAGTTCACATACTGGATAGTAGAATACAAGCACTATTTTACAGATTGTATGATGTAATGAATTTTTTGCTTCCTGTAAAATGAAAACTAGATGCAGAATTTTCAGTAAATTAACTTTTGAATAAAGGAGGGTTTTTTATTGGAAAAAATACAGCGGATCTCCAATACCAATCTGGAATTAAACTTTCAGGAAGTAGAACGTCCTCTTTCACATCAAGAAGCGTTGGAAGAATCTAATCGCTGCCTGTATTGCTATGATGCACCTTGTATTAAGGCCTGTCCGACAGGCATTGATATTCCCACTTTTATAAAAAAAATTACGACAGGAAATTTACTCGGTTCTGCCAAAACTATTATGACTTCCAATCCAGTTGGTGCGAGCTGCGCTAGGGTGTGTCCAACGGAGGAGCTGTGTGAAGGGGCATGTGTCTTAAACCATTCCACAAAACCAATTATGATTGGAAACCTTCAGAGATATGCTACAGATTGGGCTATTAAAAATGAACAAACCCTTTTTCAACCTGGAACAGCTAATGGTAAATCTGTTGCTGTTGTTGGCGGTGGACCAGCAGGACTTTCAGTCGCTCGGGAATTAGCCAGATTTGGATATGAAGTGACGATATTTGAAGCTGCAGAAAAAGCTGGCGGTTTAAATACTTATGGAATTGTCTCATTCAGGCTTCCACAGGCAATATCTTATTGGGAAGTAGAACAAGTTGAAAAGCTGAATGTCACAATCAAAACAAACACAAGGGTTGGAAAGGATATTTCCATAAAGGACCTACTTGAAAAATTCGATTGCATTGTGTTAGCGGTGGGGATGGCACATGTACCTGACTTAGGTATTGAAGGTGAAGACCTAGAAGGAGTCTACGATGCCATTGAGTTTGTAAAGAAAACAAAAAGTGGAAGATTATCGAATGATTTTGTCGGAAAGCAAGCCGTTGTCATCGGTGCAGGAAATACCGCAATAGATGGTGCAACCTGTTCTGTACGTTTAGGTGCAGAACATGTAAAAATCCTATATCGTCGAACAAAGGAAGAAATGACTGCCTATGATTTTGAATATGAATTTGCCAAACAAGACGGGGTTGAATTTCGCTGGTTAACAGCACCGAAGAGAATTATAGGAGATGGAAATGGAAAAGTGACAGGGATTGAATGTTTAAAAATGAAGCTTGGTGAACCAGACCAAGACGGACGAAGAAGACCTCATCCTGTTGAAGGCTCTGAATATGTCATACCGGCAGACGTAGTCATCAAAGCAATCGGACAAACAAGGCATTTGGAACTAATTAAAGGCTTTGGACTAGAACATGATAGTGGTGTGGTATATGTAAATAAAGAAACCTATCAAACTTCTAATCCTAAAATATATGCTTGCGGTGATGTTGTTTTTGGAAAAGGCAAAGGGGACGCCATGGTTGTTACCGCAGCTCAACAAGGAAAACTAGCTGCCTTTAGCATTCATAAGCAATTTACGGCAGTGGAAACAGCAAAGTAAATGACCAAATAAAAAGATATAAATATGTAAGCGCTTTCCGATATTAAAGCATTTCTATTTTAAAGGGGTGAATTCAATATGGCTGATTTGAGTATTAATCTCGCAGGGATAAAATCCCCCAACCCATTTTGGCTAGCTTCAGCACCCCCTACCAATTCAGGGTATCAGGTTCAGAGAGCCTTTGAAGCAGGTTGGGGCGGGGCAGTTTGGAAAACATTAGGTGACCCAATTTTGAATGTTTCCTCTAGGTTTGCAGCCATAAGTTTTAACGGACAACGGGTGGCGGGGTTCAATAATATTGAATTGATAACCGACCGGCCCTTAGATGTGAATTTAAAAGAAATCTATGAAACAAAAAAAAGATTTCCTAACCATGCGATTATCGCATCCTTAATGATGGAGCCAAAGCAAGAAAAGTGGCACGAATTAGTTAAGCGTGTAGAAGATGTCGGAGTTGACGGTCTCGAATTAAACTTTGGCTGTCCGCATGGTATGGCTGAACGTGGAATGGGTTCTGCTTCTGGTCAAGTACCAGCACTTGTAGAACGTCAGACCTATTGGGTAAAAGAGGTGGCAAAAACACCTGTTATCGTAAAATTAACACCAAACATTACGGATATTACAGCTACGGCTGAAGCAGCATGCAATGGTGGTGCGGATGCCATTAGTATGATAAACACGATTAATAGTTTGATGGGGGTAGACCTTGATACATGGAATACCATCCCTCATGTTGCAGGAAAGGGGGCACATGGAGGCTATTGTGGTCCTGCAGTTAAACCGATTGCTCTTAATATGGTGGCGGAATGTGCACGTCATGCAAATATAAACGTCCCAATATCAGGAATTGGAGGGATCTCCAACTGGCAGGATGCCGTTGAGTTCATGTTAATGGGTGCTGCAGGTGTGCAAATTTGTACCGCTGCCATGCACCACGGATTCCGTATTGTCGAGGACATGATTGAAGGACTTAGTCATTACTTAGATAGTAAGGGGATAAAGTCGGTATCTGAAATCATTGGAAAAACTCTTCCAAGGTATTCGGATTGGGGAAATTTAGATCTTAACTATAATATTGTCGCAAAAATCAATACGGATGTTTGTATCAACTGTAATAAGTGCCATATTGCCTGTGAGGATACATCCCATCAATGTATCGATAGGTTAACTGACGAGAACGGTAGAAGTTATCTAAAAGTTAGAGAAGAAGATTGTGTTGGCTGTAATTTATGTTCCATTGTCTGCCCGGTAGACGGGGCAATCGATATGGTCGAAGTGGCGAATGAAATACCGCCGATGACATGGAACGAAAGACAGTCAGCCTTGAGTCTTGCAACAGAATGCAAGATTGATAGTAACAAATGAGAAGGGAGAAATCGTATGAACAAGTTGATAAAAAATGGAACGATTGTAACAGCAGCAGATACCTTTACGGCAGAAATTTTAATAGAAGAAGGAAAAATCTCTCAAATTGGCAACAATCTTTCAGCAAATGGCGCTGAAGTTATCGACGCAAAGGGCTGTCTCATTTTTCCTGGGGGCATTGACCCGCATACCCATTTAGATATGCCTTTTGGAGGAACCGTGACAAAGGATGATTTCGAAACAGGCACCATTGCTGCAGCTTTTGGCGGGACGACAACGATAATCGATTTTTGCTTAACAAGTAAAGGTGACTCGTTAAAAAATGCAATTCAAACCTGGCATGCAAAATCTAAAGAAAAAGCTGTCATAGATTATGGTTTTCATTTAATGATATCGGAAATCAATGAGAATGTATTGAATGAACTTCCTTATGTGATTAACGAAGAAGGTATCACCTCTTTCAAGGTGTTTATGGCTTACAAAAACGTTCTCCAAGCAGATGATGAAACGCTTTTCCGAACGCTTGTCTCTGCAAAGGAACATGGAGCACTTGTCATGGTTCATGCGGAAAATGGGGATGTAATCGATTATTTAACGAAAAAGGCAGTCGCAGAAGGAAATAGAACCCCAATTTATCACGCTTTAACAAGACCACCAGAATTAGAGGGAGAAGCAACAGGACGAGCTGCAAAACTGACTGGGCTGGCAAACTCGCAATTATATGTGGTTCACGTATCTTGTGCAGATGCGGTTGAAAAAATTGCCGAAGCACGGAGTAAGGGCTTTGATGTTTGGGGTGAGACCTGCCCACAGTATTTAGTTCTTGATCAAAGTTACCTAGAAAGACCGAATTTTGAAGGTGCCAAATATGTCTGGTCGCCTCCGTTACGAGAGAAATGGAATCAAGAAGTACTGTGGAATGCGTTAAAAAGCGGTCAACTTCAAACACTTGGATCTGATCAATGCTCGTTTGATTTTAAAGGACAAAAGGATTTAGGAAGGGATGATTTTACTAAGATTCCAAATGGCGGGCCAATTATTGAAGACCGTCTATCTATATTATTCTCTGAGGGGGTGAGAAAGGGACGTATAAGTCTTAATCAGTTTGTTGATCTTACATCCACAAGAGCCGCAAAGTTATTTGGCATATATCCGAAAAAAGGCAGTATTGCAATTGGGTCTGATGCTGATATTGTCATTTTTGATCCACAGGTAGAGCGTGTCATTTCCGCTGAAACTCATCATATGGCAGTCGATTATAATGCCTTTGAAGGAATGAAAGTCATGGGAGAGCCCGTTTCCGTTTTATCTCGAGGTGAATTTGTCGTTCGTGATAAGCAGTTTGTAGGAAAACCAGGTACCGGACAGTATTTAAAGAGAGCCAAATACAATGGGTATACTCCAATAAACCAAAATGAAACCTTATCCATTTAGCAGCATTATATAGAATATTATTTTCTCCATTCATTGTTGAACGACTCCTGCAATTGCTTGCTTGTGCAGGCAATTGCACTTTAAAACCTCTATTGGAAAGTCGGTATTTGAATTTAAATGGTTAAATTCTTTTATCTTAAACCGAATAAGGAGTGTTCATATGAAAAAAAGCCACCTAAAGTCTTCAGACTTATTACCCATTCAACAAAAAGATAGGAAAATCACAAAGCTTGGTTATTCGTTTATGTGGGTCGGAATGGTAGTTGTCCTCGCCACCTTTGCCATTGGAGGTGCAGGTGTACAAAGTTTATCATTGCCACTTGTTATTCTAGCAACCATTATTGGATCCCTTGCGATTGGATTCTTTATATCCTTAATCGCTGATATTGGTATCGAACATGGTTTGTCATTTCCTGTGTATATGAGAGCGCCATTTGGAACGATTGGTACTCATATTCCTTCGATAACTAGAGGTGTAACAGCATCTGCTTGGTTTGGGATCAATACCTATTTTGGTGCGACAGCAATGAATGGGATTTTAAATATATTATTTGGTTTTGATAATTGGTTTGTTTGCTTCATTATTTTTGCAATTGTTCAGTTGATTAATACCGCTTTAGGAATCAAATCAATTGAACGATTTGCGGATTTAGCAGCTCCAATCATTATCTTAATCTCTATTTGGATGTATTCCTCCTTATCTGACCAAGCGCAGGCTGCTGGCAGAGACGTTTGGAGCTGGGTAGAATCGCCTGTCACTGGTGGCGCTGCGTTTACAGCTTTTATGGTGGTTATTTTTAGTAACATGGGCTTCTGGGCAACCTTGAGTGCCGATATTCCATCGATTTCACGCTTTATGAAGGCTCCAGTAAATGAAAAGAACTGGTTTAAGAGAAATAAAAATTCATTAATTGGTAATCTTGTTGCCATGCCATTAACACAAACCTTCATGATTATCATTGGTGCTGTATCTTACATTGCTGTATTAAATGCAGACCCAGTGGTGGCCCTGCAAGATTCAGCAAGTGGAATAATCCTTGCTGTATTACTTCTAATGATTGTCTTAGCACAGTGGTCAACAAATACTGCTGCAAATGTTGTACCGGCAGCAACTATTTTCTCCAATGTTGGGGGACCAAAGTTTCCATTTTGGGCAGGTGTTATTACAGCAGGTATTGTAGGAACAATCGTTCAACCTTGGGAGTTATTCGGTGTTATTATCCCTATTCTTCTAATCGTTGGCGGTATATTGTCTGCAATCGTTGGAATTCTCTTTGCTGATTATTATTTAATCCGCAAAAGACGAGTGAATGTTCCAGAGTTATACGAAGACCAAGGTCAATTTAGATATTGGGGCGGCGTGAATCTTGCAGGGTTTATTGCTTGGATCATTGGCGGTTATATCTCCTATTTATTCCCGGCGTATGGTTTCTTGGTAGGGTTCGTACTTGGAGCGGCTATATATTATGTGCTTGCAAAGTACTGGTGGTTTAAGAAGTATCAACAGGCTGAACTGGAGGATCCGAGTGATGCAAAATATCTTGGAATCTCAGTTGGTCGTGATTGGGTCATTGAAGAAGAATATGTGACAGTAATAGAGGAAGCACCTGCCAATTTAAATTTCGAATAACGAAAATTTCTTATTTGTAGGAGGGTCCAATGTCGGATTATCAACAATATCTTAATGAAAGAGATAAGCTCGATTTTTTCATTCAGAAGGGTTTTCGAATTAATGCTGTCCATGAGCATTTAGATGGTGCTTCTGTTGAGTTTTACCATCCAACAAGTAAGGAAAAAGAAACATTGATTATTGGAACCGCAAATGCAAGAAAGTATTTTTCGAGTTTACTCATTAAACAAAATTTGGGGATAAAGTGATTTATTTTGATTATCAATGGAGGAGAACAAATGAGCGTGACAAAAAAAGATACAACCGTACTACAGAATTTTATTAATGGTGCATGGGTAAGTTCAAGCAGTAATCAGACCCTTAATGTGCCAAATCCAGCAACCAATGAATTACTTACAAAAGTTCCTGTTTCTACGAGAGAAGATGTGAACTCAGCAGTAGCAGCTGCAAAAGAAGCCTTTAACAAGTGGAAGAAGGTTCCAGTTCCGAAACGAGCACGGATACTCTTTAAATATCACAGTTTATTAAGTGATAACCATGAAGCGCTAGCAAAATTAATCGTCCTAGAAAATGGTAAGGCCTACAAAGAGGCTCATGGAGAAGTTCAACGTGGAATTGAGTGTGTAGAGTTTGCTTCAGGTGCACCTACTCTGATGATGGGGGAAACCTTATCAGGTATTGCAGAGGAAATTGATTCCGAAATGTTCCGTTATCCATTAGGGGTTGTCGGAGGAATCACTCCGTTTAACTTTCCAATGATGGTTCCACTTTGGATGTTCCCATTAGCTATTGCTTGCGGAAATACCTTTGTATTAAAGCCATCTGAGCGTACACCGATATTGGCAAATAGACTAGCAGAGCTGTTTTCTGAGGCTGGTGCCCCTCCTGGAGTATTGAATGTGGTCCATGGTGCTCATGATGTCGTAAATGGATTACTTGACCATGAAGACATTGCTGCGATCTCGTTTGTTGGTTCCCAGCCGGTTGCGAAGTATGTATATGAACGGGCAGCCGCCAAGGGAAAAAGGGTTCAAGCCCTCTCCGGAGCCAAAAATCATCATATTGTGATGCCTGATGCCGATATGGATAAGGCGGTCCAGCATATTATCTCTTCAACGTTTGGAAGTGCTGGGCAACGCTGTATGGCTTGCAGTGCGGTGGTGGTTGTCGGGGACAATGAACCATTCGTTAAGGCTTTAACGAAAAAGGCAGATGAGTTGATTATCGGAAACGGGATGGATGACGAGGTGCTATTAACTCCCATTATTAGAAAGGAACATCGTGATAAGGTACTCGGATATATAGAAAAAGGTGTGCTTGAGGGTGCTGATTTAATTCGTGATGGCCGCAGAGAAATGAGTGACCATTCGGAAGGGAATTTCTTAGGACCAACCATTTTCGATCATGTTACTCCAGAAATGACCATTGCCAAGGATGAAATATTTGCCCCTGTTTTAAGTTTACTGCGAGCTAGTGACTTAGACGAGGGATTGGAGTATATACGTAAATCGAGATATGGAAATGGAGCGACGATTTATACAAATAATGCAAAAGCAATCCGGCAATTCCGTGAAGAAGCGGATGCGGGAATGTTAGGTATCAACGTTGGTGTTCCTGCGACAATGGCGTTCTTTCCCTTCTCCGGCTGGAAGGATTCCTTTTATGGTGATCTCCATGTGAATGGGAAAGACGGTTTAAACTTTTATACACGTAAAAAAATGATAACATCACGGTTTGATTCTTAGAAAAGGAGGGATTGAAAATGGTTCAGACAGGTCGTCCACATGAAGAATTACTTGCGCAGGATGATAAATATTTATGGCATTCTATGAAGCCTTATAATCCGAATGCAACCATTGTGGCTACTAAGGCTGAGGGGTCTTGGGTAAGTGATGCGGATGGGAAGCGATATTTAGATGCAATGGCTGGACTATGGTGCGTGAATGTAGGCTATGGAAGAACAGAGCTTGCCGATGCAGCATATGAACAACTTAAGGAAATGGCATATTTTCCACTTACTCAAAGCCATATCCCAGCCATAAAGCTTGCTGAAAAGTTAAATGAAATGCTAGGTGATGAATATGTCATCTTTTTCTCAAACAGCGGTTCTGAAGCCAATGAAACGGCCTTTAAAATCGTCCGTCAATATCATCAGCAAAAAGGGGATTTTAACCGTTACAAAATACTTTCTCGCTATCGTGCCTATCACGGGAATTCGATGGGAGCTTTGGCCGCAACAGGTCAGGCGCAAAGAAAGTATAAATACGAGCCGTTAGCTCCTGGTTTTATTCATGTAGCTCCACCTGATTCATATCGGGACGATACGAATGTTAAAGATCCTTTAGAACTTTCATCGGTAAAAGAAATCGACCGGACAATGACATGGGAACTGAGCGAAACGATAGCCGCAATGATAATGGAACCAATCATTACCGGTGGTGGAATCTTAGTTCCACCTGATGGCTACATGAAGGCAGCCAAACAGGTTTGTGAAAAACACGGTGCTCTTTTAATTGTAGATGAAGTAATCTGTGGGTTTGGTCGTACTGGAAAGCCATTTGGTTTTATGAACTATGATGTTAAGCCTGACATCATCACAATGGCTAAAGGAATTACAAGTGCATATTTACCGCTTTCAGCTACAGCGGTTCGGAAAGAAATTTATGAGGCCTTTAAGGGTACAGAAGAATATGATTACTTTCGTCACGTTAACACCTTTGGCGGTAATCCAGCGGCTTGTGCGTTAGCATTAAAGAACCTAGAGATTATGGAAAAAGAAAACTTATTTGACCGTTCTCGTAATCTGGGGACCCAGGTAGTAAATGAGTTAACAAATCTTCTTCAAAATCATCCATTTGTCGGTGATGTCCGCGGAAAAGGATTGTTGGTCGGAATTGAATTAGTGAAGGATAAGAAGACAAAGGAACCTTTAGATGTAACACTGGTTAATCAAGTGATTGCTTTCTGTAAGCAGGAAGGGTTATTAATTGGTAAAAATGGTGCCACTGTTGCCGGGTACAATAATGTATTAACGTTATCACCGCCATTAAATATCGAGCAGGAAGATATTAATTTCATCATCAAAACGGTTAGTAATTCAATAAACAAAATAAAATAACTGCATTAAAAAGTCCTAGGTGTTGGAGAACACCTAGGACTTTTTTGGACTATCAAGCTATTTAATTACAATTGGAATTCTTCCATTTATTAAAAATGCATCGCTCAAATGATGGCGGTACTCTATCTGACCAAAAGAGCTAATAGGCCGGTTTGATCTTATCAGCACATCAATTCGTTGAGCAGTTGACATTTCAATCGGTTTCCCGGCAGGTACTGTATAGGGGTGATTGTAACGCCCAAAAGGGGGAACACCCAGAGACCGTCCGTCAATCGCGATAACGACCACTTCAACAGGGAAGGTAACCTTTACTTTTGTATAAGCAGCACATAATAGACGGATTAGAATGGTCTGATTTCTTCTTGCGTTTACCATTCAACCCAGTCCTACTGGTACTAAATAACTATTCATTTAACACATTGATAATTCCTTTCTTTCCCAACTGGTTGCGGCAATATTTTTATCGAGGATTTTTTTATAAATATGACAAAATCCTCGCTTAATTGAATCTTTTAATAGGTAAAAAGACTTAATAGAAAACGATATGTATTTGATACTGATTTTAATACGAACATATTTTAGAAATGAGTAAAATTAATGTCGGAATTTTTTTGATCAGGAATAACGTTTTATTTTTGCATCGTAAACATGCTATAGTTGATTCACCATTTAAGGTTATATATTATAAGAAGCATTTTTATTAGAAGGATGAGAAAATGACGAAGACTGTTCTGAATATTAAAGAGTGGCAGCAGGCATTACAATATGAAATTATCTACTTAAAAAAATATGGCAGTAACAAATACAGAGTAACGAGTGGCAGATTATTATCTAATGATGGTACGTTTAGTTATTATTTCGATACTGCTTTTTCATTAAAAATTCCAGTTGGTGCTTCCATCACACTTGTATGGGGAGGAATAAAGCAAGGTGGACGAGTCCTTTCATCCGAGGGGAAGGGAATAATTGTTCAATTAGAGCAATCGCTAGGTGATTTAATCCCGGAAGCGTCTATCTATCATGATCCTTGGGAGCTGCTTGAACAGCTCATTGAACGGTTAGATGAAATAAACAAAAGCAAGCCAAAAAGAGTAAGAGTCAATCGATTAATGAACCCTTCGATGCCCGCAAAGCATCCCAAAGAAAAGATAAAAAGCAATGTTCATGAATTGGTCTTGCGTTCAAAGTACAACCCCGTCACTTTTGTATGGGGCCCCCCTGGGACTGGTAAAACGTATACATTAGCACGAGTTGCTGCTAATAAATATTTCCAAGATAAAACAGTCCTTATTCTTTCACACAGTAACCAAGCCGTTGACGTATTAATTAGAGAAATTTCAGGCTTTATAAAAAAGAAAGGCCGCTTTCGAGAAGGTGACGTGCTTCGTTACGGATATAATACGGGCGTTGCAGAGGACAGCAAAGAAGCACTTACGACTAGTCAGCTTCTTAAGAAGCAAGAACACAGTCTTGTTGAGGATAAAGATGCTTTAGTGGAAGAACGGAAAAATTTAAAACAAGATATATCACGGTCCTTTAGTAAACGAGACTCTAATCAGTTATTGGAGCTTGAGAAAAAGCTTGCAAGAGTGCTGGAAAAAATCCGCCAAAAAGAAATAGAGTTTGTTAAGGATGCATTGGTTGTGGGTTCGACGCTGGCCAAAGCTGCTAGTGATTCCGCTATTTATGGCAGGGAATTTGACGTTGTCATACTCGATGAAGCAAGTATGGCCTACGTACCACAGGCTGCTTTTGCTGCTGCACTTGGTAAAAGAGTAATCATTTGCGGAGATTTTAAACAATTACCACCCATTGCCTCAGGAAGGGACTCCCTTGTAACAAAATGGTTAAAAGAGGATGTTTTTCATCGAGCGGGTGTGGTGGAGTGGGTAGAGGCTGGAAAACTCCATCCACACTTATTTTTACTAAAAGAACAGCGGAGGATGCACCCGGATATCTCGTCTTTTACCAATCAATACATTTATCATTCCCTTGTTGGTGACCATGAAAGTGTCCAAAGCAGTAGAGACCAGATAGTAGAAAAATGCCCTTTTCCAGGACGAGCATCAATCCTCTTAGATACAAGCTATATGGGTGCATTTTGTTTAACGGAAAAGAGCTCTAATTCTAGATCAAATATCTGGCAGGCGCTGATTTCTTTTCAATTAATTCATGAGTCTTACCTAGGCGGCGCAAGGTCCATAGGATATGTAACGCCCTACAGAGCACAAGCGAATTTAATGGACATGATACTACAGGATTTGTATCAGACAGAGGTGTTATCTGCAGATATTGTTTCTGCAACTGTTCACCGCTTTCAAGGCAGTGAGCGAGATGTTATGATTTTCGACACTGTCGATTCTAACCCACAGGAACGTGCGGGAATGCTTTTAACTGGAATAGACAGTGAACGCCTTATCAATGTAGCTATTACGAGAACAAAGGGAAAATTTATTCATGTTGGTAATATCGCTTTTATCCGTAAGCATGTCTATAATAGGAAAACGATTAGACAACTTGTTGAACATCAAGAAAAACATCGACAAAGTATTAGGACAAAGGAAATTGGCACTTGGATAAAAAATCAGCATCCTAAATTGCAGTGGATACATGCACTAAAACTAGAAAAGGTCCTCAAAGACATAGAAAATACCCGAACGTCAATTATTATTTCCTTACCAGTTAATATTGACTTACCTGAGTCATGGGTAAATGTTTTAGTTAAACGCCATCCGTCAGTAACGCTAACTGTTATTTCTGAAAAGTCCTGGCCAGAATTACAGCCAAATTCTTGGCAAGAGGAAGAATACACCTTCCCGTTTATCCTCATGGACCATCATATTCTCTGGCTTGGATTTCCATTGGGAAGAGGAAAAGTTCTACAGCCTCCCTATATCGCGGCAAGATTAAATTCAGAAAAGATATGTGATTATTTGATTGGACAGTTAGTAACAATTGACTTATAGACTAATGTGGAATAAAACTCAGATGAAATTTAAATATTCAAAAAACACCCTTGACATTTCAGTCTTTTCTATAGATAATAAATAAAATTACAAATTGTTAATGGTATGGGAATAGTAAACTTGGAAACGTGAAAGAGAGTGAAACCCTAAGGCTGTAAGGTTTCTCACGGGAAAAAGATTGAACCTGCCCTGTTCACACCGCTTATGTAAACATAAGCCGTTTCCCTCGTTACGGAGTCAAGTGGATGCTAAAAGCATCAATGAAGGTGGTACCGCGGAAACGATTCTTCCGTCCTTTTTATAGGGACAGAAGAGTCGTTTTTTTTTATTTTTGGCTGTGTTAAAGGTAACTA
>NZ_NPDD01000019.1 GCF_002272245.1 Bacillus sp. 7884-1
CGAAGCGCCTGGAGCACAAATCAACAGCCCAATTTAACACAGCCTATTCTTAAAAGAGGGGTAAGAGTAGGATGAAGAAACAACTCGTAGTTGTAAAAATAGGAAGCAGCTCGCTAACAACAGCATCAGGTACGATATCTGAAGAAAAAATCCGTGATCACATCGAAGCACTTGCCCATTTAAAAGAACAAGGGCACGATGTCATTCTCATCTCATCGGGGGCAATCGCAGCAGGTTTTGGAGCGCTTGGGTATCCGGCTCGACCAAAAAGTGTTGCAGGAAAGCAGGCAGCTGCTGCAGTTGGACAGGGACTATTAATGCAGCATTATATTTTACAATTTAAAGAGTTTGGTATTGTACCCGCTCAAATTCTACTAACTAGAGAGGACTTTTATAGCCTGGAGCGGTTTCATAATCTATATAGCACGATATCTGAACTCCTCCAAAGGGGTGTTTTACCAATTATTAACGAAAACGACTCGGTCTCGATTGAGGAATTGACCTTTGGTGACAACGACATGCTGTCAGCGCTCGTAAGCGGGTTTTTACATGCAAATGCTCTAATCATCTTAACCGATGTAAATGGGCTATATAATGGTAATCCAAAAGTCGTAAAGGACGCCAAGAAGTATGATTTTATCCCAAGGGTTTATGAAGAACTTCTTGAAGAGGCAGGAGAAAGTGGTTCTTCGGTTGGAACAGGTGGAATGAAATCGAAGCTGTTGGCATCGAAAAAGGCACTTTCCTTCGGTGTCAGCGTCTTTGTCGGGAAGGGGCAGGGGAAGGAAAAACTTTCGAAGATTTTAGAGGGTAAAGGAGACGGGACCTATATTGGCGGCTCCTTCGAAACCCAAATGCAAATGAAAAAGCAATGGATTGCTTTTCATTCTCAAACCGCTGGCATTGTTGAAATTGATGAAGGGGCAGAAGCAGCCATTGTTACAAATGGAAAAAGTCTGCTGCCCGTAGGTATTACGAACGTTATTGGTGAATTTAATGCAATGGATGTTGTCGAGGTACACAATCAGAAAGGTGAATTAATAGGTAAAGGGCAAATCTATTATTCTGCAAAGAATTTACAAATGGTAAAAGGGTTGCCTGGTGATAAAACGAAAAACTTTTCAATCAATAAACGTGCAGAAGCGATTCATCGTAATAACTGGGTTAGTCTGCAAAGGAGCGAGGTATTGTATGAGTGAATTATTAGAAAAGGCTAAGAAGTTAAAATCAGCCTCTAAGGTACTTTCTATTCTTTCGACGGAAGAAAAAAATGAAGCCTTAGCGAAGATGGCAGACCGATTATTGAGTGAGAAGGAATTGATTATTACAGAAAATGCGAAGGATATTCGAGCGGGAGAGGAAAAAGGATTTACCCCTTCCTTATTAGATCGGTTATTGCTTACAGAAGAGAGGATCGAGCAGATTGTTGAAGGAATTCATCAATTGATCAAACTCAAGGATCCAATCGGTGAAACTATTGAGGCTTGGGAGCGCCCAAATGGTTTACAGATTCATACTGTACGTGTTCCGCTTGGTGTCATTGGGATGGTGTATGAAGCTCGTCCGAATGTAACGGTAGATGCGGGGAGCCTTTGTTTAAAGGCAGGAAATGCTGTTCTTTTAAGGGGAAGTACCTCTGCTCTTCATTCTAATAAGGCACTTGTAAAGGTTATGCGTGAAGCTCTTGCTGATAGTAAAATCCCTGCAGATGCTGTTCAGCTGCTCGAGGATACAAGCAGGGAAACGGCAGCGCAAATGTTTAAACTAAATCAATATCTTGACGTACTAATTCCCCGTGGAGGTGCCGGTTTAATTCAATCCGTCATTGAAAATGCAACGGTCCCTGTACTTGAAACAGGTGTTGGGAATTGTCATGTTTTCATTGATGAAACCGCAAAAAAACAAATGGGGATTGATATTACGTTTAATGCAAAAATGCACCGTGTATCTGTTTGTAATGCCGCTGAAACCCTGCTTATTCATGAAAGTTGGCCGTATGTTTCCGATATACTACATTCTCTTAACGAAAAGGGAGTAGAACTCCGTGGTGATGAAGAGCTGACAACTCACTATCCATTTGTAAAAAGTGCAATGGAAGAGGATTGGAATACTGAATTTTTAGCGCCAATTTTAGCAGTGAAATTGGTTAAAGATGTGAAGGAAGCCATACAACATATTGATGAGTATGGTACAAAGCATTCTGAAGCTATCATCAGTGAACAGGATGAAAATGTACGGTTATTCTTACAGGCAGTGGATGCGGCTGTTGTCTATCACAATGCATCTACTCGATTTACAGATGGAGAACAATTCGGTTATGGGGCGGAAATTGGAATTAGTACTCAAAAGCTTCATGCACGAGGACCAATGGGGCTGCGGGCAATTACGACATCAAAGGCAATTGTCCAAGGTACCGGACAAATTCGTTCATAACTAGCTATAGAGAACAAGTTCACTCTTGTTCTCTATTTTTTTTATGGAAGGGGCATTTTGATAATGTTGTTTGGTCATCCCGAAGGAAATATTGTTTCCATTCATAATTATCTTTTTGTCCATACGTGTTCAAATCAGGATGAATGGAAATGGAATCATAATTGGCTAGTCTGTCTCTTATCTTTGCTTTTATTTTTTCGGCATGTAAGGGTGAGGAGGTGAATTTTTCTAGTACCCATCTAGGTGTTATGGCTAGCATGAAATAGGGGAAATGACGACTATACCGATTACTGTGTGAAGGGGTCGCACAGTACATAAAGTATTGTTCTCCGTGAAAGCAAAATTCCCACATTGAATGCATAGAATCAGCAGGGATATGACTTGGCCATTCCATCTCATCTATTTTACTGAGCAGATTCAGTTGTTCCCAAAACGTCTGTTCATATTGTTCTACAGTGGGATTTCCGGCTCTTTCTGGAGAAGGCTCATAAAAAATGACAAGTGACGTATAAGCACCAATTGATTTGTAAACGATCGAGTATTCCTTTAGCAAGAGTGCTAATTCTTTAGTGGCTAACGGATTTTGAGGATTTGGTACAAATCCGAAGCAAAACCTATTCAACTGATATCCCATTGTTGCTGGAATACAAGGGAAGTGCTTTTCTTTGTCCATCATCCTCTCATCGAATCTATTAATCGCATCTTTTTTCCATGCTTCAAGCTCCATTTGGTGTATGTTTTCCTTTGTAAATAGATACATAATTTCTTACTCCTCTCGACATTAGATTATGTGAGAGTAGATTTTTGAGTGAATGTCCAAAAATGTTTGGGTTTCTGTTATAATCTTTATACAAACATATATTCTTATTTGTAAAGCAGGTGATATTCTTGTCAAATACCATTCAACTAGCAGTTAGAACACTCGTGGAACATGTATATAGCAGTGGAAGCATTGATTCTAGGTTCAGGTCACAGTCCACGATGTTAGAGGGAACGAGAATTCACCAAAAAATTCAACTTACATATCAAGAATCTGATCAAAAGGAGGTCTATCTTCGAGCAGATTTTCCCGTCAAGGACCTTATTTTTTCAATTGATGGAAGATGCGATGGATTATTGTTTCGGAATGGAGAAGTAATTATCGATGAAATTAAATCCACCTCACAGCACTTAGAACATCTCGGAGATGATGGACTTTCCGTCCACTGGGCACAAGCTAAAATGTACGCCTATATATATGCCAAAGATCATCAGTTACAGGAAATATTTGTACAGCTTACATATGTACAGGCTGAAAGTGATGAAAAGAGGCTTTTGAAAAAATGCTTTTTCATTGCTGAACTAGAGGGTTTTGTTCAGGAAGTAGTAGAGACCTATTATCCCTACGCAAAATTACTTCATGATCATCGGAAAGAGCGAAATGAAAGCAGTAAACAATTGGTTTTTCCCTTTGACACCTACCGTTCTGGACAAAGGAAATTAGCTGGAAGTGTTTACAAGACGATCTCTGAGAAAAAGAGTTTGTTTGTAAAAGCACCAACGGGGATTGGTAAGACGATATCCACCTTGTTTCCAGCCGTCAAAGCTATGGGAGAAGGAAATTTAAATCGAATATTTTATCTTACCGCTAAGACCATAACTCGGACTACTGCAGAAGAGGCAGTCGGACGTATGCAGTCCTGCGGGCTTTGTTTGAAATATGTTACGATTACAGCCAAAGACAAAGTTTGTTTTAAGGATGAAACAAAATGTCAAAAGGATTATTGTGAGTTTGCTGATGGTTATTATGATCGAATAAATGAAGCCATTTTAGATATTGCAGCCAATGAAAACTGTATGAAACGTGAGGTAATCGAAAACTATGCTCGTAAACATACAGTGTGTCCATTTGAATTCTCTATTGATCTTGCTTATACAGCTGATGCTGTCATTTGTGATTACAATTATATTTTTGACCCGCGTGTATCATTGAAGCGCCTGTTCGAAGAGCAAAAGAAGTCCACACTTTTATTAATTGATGAAGCACATAATCTAGTTGACCGTGGTAGAGAGATGTTCTCTGCGTCTCTTAACAAAGAGTTATTTCTCCAATTGAAAAAGGAGTTTAAATCCGTCAATAAAGGAATTTATGATAGTGCTTCACAAATCAATTCTTGGTTTATTTCTTTGAAAAAGAATGGCGGCGAATTGAATGAATTTACCTTAGACCAGTTAGACGAAGAATTGATACTGCTACTGAACCAGTTTAAAGAAGGGGCCGAAATCGTTTTATTAAAAGAAACCTTTCCTAACCTTTTGGAACTGTACTTCCAGGTGAATTCATTCTTGAAAATAGTTGATTTACTCGATGAACATTATGTCATCTTTGGAGAAAAAAATAAAAACGATATAACACTAAAGCTATTTTGTATTGATCCATCAAAATTGCTTCAGAAAATGGGAAAAGGCTATCGCTCGAAGGTGTTTTTTTCGGCAACACTTGCACCACTTTCTTATTATCAGGATATTCTTGGCGGTCAAGATGAGGATTATTTACTTTCGATTCCTTCACCATTTAAAGAGGAACAGACTGATATTTTTATCAAGCCGTTGTCGACTAGATATCGTGACCGCGAGAGAACGAAGCCAGCCATTGTAACCATGATTCATTCCTTAGTTCAAAATCGACCTGGAAATTATTTAACCTTTTTCCCCTCCTATCAATATTTGCTCGCTGTATATGATGAGTTTATTAAACAATATCCAGGGACTAATACCTTGCTTCAAGGTGCAGGAATGTCTGAGGAGGAAAGGGAAGAATTTTTGAAAAAGTTCAAGCCCAATCAACCTGAGACATTAATTGGATTCGCCGTTCTTGGCGGAGTCTTTTCAGAAGGAGTGGATCTAAAGGGTGACCGCTTAAATGGTGTGGTGGTGGTAGGTGTAGGTCTTCCGCAGCTTTGTTATGAACGGAATCTTATTAAGGATCATTTTACCAAGAAGGAAAGAAACGGTTATGACTATGCCTATGTTTTTCCTGGTATGAATAAAGTGTTACAAGCTGGCGGGAGATTAATTCGTTCAGAAGAGGACCATGGGACCATTGTTTTAGTAGATGATCGATTTCTACAAAGACAATATCAGGACCTCCTTCCGCAAGAATGGAGAAGTTTTGTTGTCATTTAATTCCTGATGTTAGATAGGTTCATCAAACAAGGCATAAGTTTGACTATTTACTCTAATTTTTATAAAATTAGATTATATACTCTAATTTTATGTGAAAGGAGCAAAAGATGAACTATCCTATCTCAATCTTTATTCTCGATGTCAGTAACTCTTCGACTGGTGACATGGGAGATGAATTGACTAAATACTTAGATGAGCTGGTAAACTGGGTTACGATTTGGTCTGAGAAAATCGGTCATGTTAAAGTGAAGCACAGAGCGGGCGATGAGATCATCTTTGCTGGTTATGGATATTCCACTGCCTATATTTTAGCATTTTTTATAAGCAGGATTTGGAAATATCGTGACCATCCGCCTTATTTTGGATTGTCCTTTGGTGATAGTGACAAAGAGTTAGAGGAAGTAGATATAGAGAAGTGGATTCATCCCTTAATAAAGCAGGCAAGGTATGCGAATGATTTATTGAAGGAGGAACAAGTAAGACCTTTATTTAAGTTTGAACTTGATCAATTTTATCAAAATCAATTTTTTCAGTATAATCAGTTTCGGTCAGAGTTTGAAACATTAATAAATTCATTATTAAGTGTCCAGTTAATCATGATGAAGGGTCAAACACAGATTCAGGAGCAGGTTTGTACATTTTACTTTATTTTGGAGCAGCAAAAAGCAGTAGCAAAACTGCTCGGGAAAACTGCACCAACTATCTCTAGCCATTATAAAAAAGGTAAAAGTGAAGAAATACTATCTGTTTTTTATAAATTGATTACCACCCTTGACTCTCTACAGGAAAAATCTTATAGCGATAATCTAGATAAACCACAAGCTGTAAGTGCAGCGTTAATGGAATCGATTAGAAATCATTTAAAAATAAATTTGATTAAGTAATAAACCGTTTGAGAGGAGAATCCATGTTATTTTTATGCCTTATTCTCGCCCATCTCATTGCAGATTTTTATCTGCAAACCGATGAAATGGTAAAGGATAAAATTAATAATATTAAGAAGCATATCGGACACCATTTTCTGATGAATGGACTAGTACTGATTGTTTTTTACCTTTTTAACTATAAAGAAAACGGTATTTTTAGCCATCTGATTAACCCATTACTCTTTATCGTTATTATCCATTATTTCATTGATATACTTAAAATTAAGCTCCTTGATATTATCAAAAATAGTAACGAAGAAAACATGAAACGGGTTAGTTTCTTTATTGTTGATCAACTGCTGCATTTTGTATGTATTTTGCTTGTTGGAAAGTTGTTTCTAGGGATAGATTTTGCTGCAATTTATGAATTTTTTCTGAGCGGAGAAAAATGGAGTATCATAAACTCGGTTTTATTTACCGTTATCGTGATTATTTTCGCAACGACTGTAAGTGGCCACCTGATAAGGATTCTTTTAGGCTCCTTGCCTAATCAGCTTTTAACCTTTGAAGGTAAATATACGTTTAAAAATGAACGACAAGAAGCTAACTATACAAAGAATCATACTGGGAATAGAGCGTTGGCGGAGGAGTACAATTATACGATTTTTGGCAAGCATGATCTTTCACGCGGGAAATTAATTGGATATATTGAGAGATTATTAGTTTTAGTCTTAACCTTTTATAGTGCTTATCCAGCGATTGGATTTATTGTAGCTGCCAAGTCCATTGCGCGGTTCAAA
This sequence comes from Bacillus sp. 7884-1, assembly GCF_002272245.1. Lineage (GTDB taxonomy): Bacteria > Bacillota > Bacilli > Bacillales > Cytobacillaceae > Neobacillus. The sequence goes on from NZ_NPDD01000019.1 coordinate 7,265, forward strand.
CAAATGGATGACCGGAACTGGGCAGAGTATTTTCTATTGGGTACACTAACATCGATGTTCATAGGAATTACGCTTGGTATAGTTTTAAGGGAAGTTTTGACTTGAAAAATATTATTTAAATTAGCTGCCTAATTGTAGGTAGCTAATTTTTTTTAAAAATTTTGACACAAGACTGCTATATTTTTATATAATTAAGAAAAAGTTGCACGAAGGAAAAACTTTAACAAAGGGGAAAGATATATGAGTATACCAAAAATAATAAAACTCGTGAATGGCGAAAAGGGAAATTTAATTCGAATCACTTCTTTAAATCTTGACGGTGTGATGAGAAGAAGATTATTAGACTTAGGATCGTGGCGGGAGCGATTGTCGAAGTGATTAGAAAAAGTCCTTTAGGCGACCCAATTGCTTTTCGAGTCAGTCAAACCACTATTGCCTTAAGAAAAGAGGAAAGTTCACAAATAGAAGGGGTGTTGATGGCAAATGGGGAATAGTTATCGAATTGCCTTGGCTGGTAACCCGAATACAGGAAAAGCGGAACTTTAACTTAGCCTTACAGGTTTTAGAAATGACCAAAAATGTGATCATTTGTATTAACTTAATTGATGTGGCGGAAAAACAAGGGATTAATATTAATGAACGAATTCTAACAAACCGTTTAGGTGTGCCCGTCATTAAAATATCAGCACGAAACAAAAAAGGTTTTCCAATGCTGCTTGATACGATTGATCGGATTGTGACGGGAGCAATTGAATGTCAACCTGTTCAAATGACTTATCCTGAGAATATTGAAGAACAAATAAAGACAATAGAGCCAAAAGTATTTGAGCTTGTTGGAAATCAGCTGTCTGCCCGTTGGGTTTCGTTAAGATTGCTGGATGGAGATGAAAGATTATTGAATGAGATCAATCAGCGATTTGGACAGAAGGAGGTGGCAGAATGAGTATTCAACAGCTATACATGGAGGCGCAGCAGCTTTCAAGTGCTAAGCTGAGAGATGATATTGTTCAGCAGCTCTATGAAAGAAGCCATCGCCTTTGTAGTGAAGGGATTAAGTATACAAAGTCGAAAAGGGACACAAGGACAGAAAAGCTTGATGCAATTTTCACTTCACCGATTTTTGGATTTCCGATTATGCTTACGATGTTGGGTGTTTTATTTTATTTAACAATTGCGGGTGCCAATATTCCATCATCTATGCTTGCAGAGTTTTTTGGTTCGATGGAGAAATATTTAACATCATTTTTTAATTTTCTAAATACACCAGAGTGGGTTCATGGGGTCCTCGTCCTTGGTTTATATCGGGGCACAACTTGGGTGATAAGTGTCATGCTTCCACCCATGGCAATCTTTTTTCCAACGTTTGCTCTTTTAGAAAACTATGGGTACCTGCCACGTGTTGCTTTTAATATGGATCGTTTGTTTAAAAGAGTGGGTGCACATGGAAAACAATCGTTAACGATGGCAATGGGCTTTGGCTGTAATGCAGCAGCTGTAATTTCTACAAGAATTATTGAATCGCCTCGAGAGCGAATGCTTGCGATTTTGACAAATAATTTCGTTCCATGTAATGGTCGCTGGGGAACGTTAATTGTATTAGCCTCGTTATTTATGGCTGCAAATTTTACTGGTGGACTTAAATCACTTGTTACGACTGGAGTGATCGTCGGGATTGTCATGTTTGGTATTATTGTTACATTTTTTGTCTCCTGGGTGCTCTCAAAAACAGCATTAAAAGGGATACCGACCCACTACACGTTAGAACTTCCTCCATACAGGAAACCAAAGATTTTTGATACTGTGGTTCGCTCGTCGTTAACAAAATCATGGTCTGTTTTAATGCGTGCGGTGAAAGTAGCTGCACCGGCAGCGATTCTAACATGGGTATTTGCGAACATATTTATTGGAGATACAAGTATATTGATGTACGCAGTTGAGTTTTTGGATCCATTTGGAAAGTTGCTCGGTCTTGATGGCTATATCATGATGGCATTTATTTTAGGCTTGCCAGCGAATGAAATTGTCCTTCCCATCCTGTTAATGGGGTATTTATCAACAGGTTCCTTAACAGAGGTGGATAGCTTGGTCGATTTAAAGCAAATCTTTCTAGACCACGGCTGGACTTGGCTGACAGCGCTAAACATGATGTTATTTTCTCTGCTACATTACCCATGCGGAACAACGCTTCTAAACATTTACAAAGAAACAAAGAGTAAAAAATGGACTTTCTTAGCCTTCCTAATTCCAACTGTTATTGCAATACTTGTTCCACTTATCATAACCCAAACAGTTAGATTCTTTGGCTGGATGTAAATACTCTAGACACCACTGATTAGTAGAAAAAAGTGGTGTCTTTTTGTTGGTTTGGATTTTCTATGTCATAATAACAGGAAGGAGGAGGGAAGTATTATGCGTTTAGAAGGTAAGAAAGTTGTTAGTCTTGTTCATCATGATTTTGAAGATCTTGAGCTATGGTATCCAATACTCAGATTAAGAGAAGAGGGAGCCGTCGTTCACTTAGCAGGTGAGAAGGCCGAGGAAGAATACATAGGAAAATATGGTGTACCGGCTAAATCGGATTACAGCTATAGTGATATTAATGGGGCGGAGTACAATGCCATTTTGGTGCCAGGAGGCTGGGCGCCAGATAAGATTCGCCGCTTTCCTGAAGTCCTTACATTGCTTCAGCATTTCGAAGAAAACAAAAAGCCAATTGGACAAATCTGTCATGCTGGCTGGGTGTTAATTTCGGCAAAAATTTTGCAGGGTAAGAAGGTAACAAGTACACCTGGAATTAAGGATGATATGGAGAATGCCGGCGCAACTTGGTATGATGAACCGGTTGTGGTCGACGGACACCTCGTTTCAAGCAGACGACCGCCAGATCTACCGGACTATTTACGTGAGTTTATAAAGGTAATCGAGCAAAAATAAGTTATTATTTTAGCATTATTTCCAGCTTTTTTAGAGATACTGATTGAATGAAATGCTTATTCTTAATATGAGAGGAGGATTCAAATGGCTAATATTGAAGTAGGCGAAGTGTTTACCATTAGTGATGAAACAGATCAGGAGCAGGAAGTAGAAGTACTAGCTTCCATCAATATAGAAGGTACTAATTATGTCGCTGTAGGATTTGTAGAAGATATAAAAGAGGAAACGGAAGACGATATTGATATCTTCTTTCTAAAGGTCGACACGGATGGAGACTTAACCGCAATTGAAAGCGACGAGGAATTTGATAAAGTTTCTGCGGCTTTTGATGAGATTATGGATGAAGAATAGTTAGAAAATAATACTGGCATTTGCCAGTAATTGTCTATGTTACAACGGACAGAGAAGGATACCATCATTACAAATCTAATAAAGATGTCTGTAACTTAAAAAAGTACCTCTGTTGATAGAGGTGCTTTTTTGTATTACCTAGAGATTGTTAAACATGCAAATGTAACGGTAATCAAAAAACTTTGCATAACCAAACTTTTTTAACATAATTGTGCAAAATATTTTGGCATAGAGCAAAAAATCTTTGCGGTATTACCTCGATAGGATAAGGTAAATGGATATTTCTAATGGGAATTTGGTTGGCACACTTTTTGCATTAAAGAAGAACAAGATATAAAACTATTTTATGTTGCCAATAGTGAAAATCAATAATTAAAAAAACGATTTGATTTATTGGAAATTTTCAGGAGTGCGTAGTTTCAGTATAAAAAAATGAGGTGAGGGATATTTAATGTGGGTCATTACGGTGTATTCAGAAAAGAGTATTCAAATGTTTGAGTTCGAAAATCAAGAGGAAGCAAGAGCCACTTACAAGAGTATAACAGGGTGCAAATTTCTGAGTGAAGTGATCTACTATAATGATTTTGATGTAGTGGAATAAAGAATTTGACAAAATTTTCCGATTTTTAGAAGTATTGACAGTGTTTTAGGAAATTCAGGTTATTTTTATATTTTTGTAATAAATTATTTTACTTTTCTTAAAATAGCAACTATTATAATATTGAAAATAGTTTCAAATTTCTAAATCGCTGAAACCTTTTAGGCACGGGGGAACCATATGGAATTAATCAAGGGGTGAATCCTTTTTAAGGTAGGGCTACTCAGTAGGTCCGAATCCGACAGCTAACCTCGTAAGCGTTTATGAGAAGGAAGGTGGAGCTTGTGACACGATATAAAAAAGTGTCTACAAGTCTGTTTAACATGACTTGTAGACACTTTTTTGTACCCTTAATAGATTTTTCTTCTACGAGGGGGATATTACTTTTAAAAAAGTAATAGCATTTTTTTGTTTGTAACCGTTTTCTATTAATTACTTAAAGGGGGATGAAGGTAAATGTTACAGGAACGTGAAATTAAACAATTCCAGCAATCTGTCAATCAACCACAAGAACAGACATTAAAACGCGAGTTAAAATCAAGGCATTTAACAATGATTTCAATCGGAGGTGCGATTGGTACTGGACTGTTCCTCAGCAGTGGGGCAGCTATCAGTCAAGCTGGGCCTGGGGGAGCCTTGCTTGCATATGCTATAGTGGGTGCAATGGTCTTTTTTATCATGACTAGTTTAGGAGAAATGGCTGCTTTTATGCCTGTAAGCGGTTCCTTTAGTACCTATGGAACAAAATTTGTGGATCCAGCATTTGGTTTTGCGGTTGGATGGACCTACTGGTTTAGCTGGGCAATGACCATTGCTGCTGAATTAGCCGCCTCAACCATGATTATGAAATTTTGGTTTCCGGATAGTCCTTCTTGGGTATGGAGTGCAACCTTTTTGACACTTATATTTCTATTAAACTATTTATCTGTTAAGGGCTATGGGGAAGGTGAATATTGGCTATCCTTAATTAAAGTATCAGCGATCGTACTATTTATTATTGTGGGCGTCCTGATGATTTTCGGAATTATGGGAGGAGAAGCAGTAGGGTTTAAAAACTTTACAGTGGATAACGCTCCTTTTTCAGGCGGAATTTTAAGTGTATTTATTGTTTTTATTGCCGCAGGTTTTTCATTCCAAGGTACTGAAATTGTAGGGGTTACGGCAGGAGAAAGTAAGGATCCGGCAAAAAATGTACCAAAGGCGATTAAAAATGTTTTCTGGAGAATTCTCATTTTTTACATTTTGGCGATTGCTGTGATTGGTCTTCTTATTCCATATACCAATCCGAATTTACAAAATGATAGTGTGATGGTAAGTCCATTTACCCTCATTTTTGAAAAGGCTGGGATTGCCTTTGCTGCTTCACTCATGAATGCTGTCATTTTAACTGCTTTATTATCAGCTGGTAATTCTAGTTTGTATGCTTCAACACGTATGTTGTATTCGATGGCGAAAGTGGGACAAGCACCACGGATTTTTGGAAAACTAAACAATCGTGGTGTTCCGGTTGCAGGTATCATTCTAACATGTGCTATAGGTGCCCTTGCCTTTCTAGCTTCCTTTTTTGGTGATGGTAAAGTCTATATTTGGTTAATGAACGCGATTAGTATTACTGGATTTATCTTTTGGCTGGGTATTTCCATCAGTCATTATCGGTTCCGAAAAGCCCTTATCGCTCAAGGGCATTCATTAGACAAGTTACCGTATAGGGCAAAATGGTTTCCGATTGGGCCCATCTTTGCTATTGCTTGTGGACTTATCGTCATAGTAGCCCAAAATTTCCAAGCCTTTCTTGCCGACCAGATAGATTGGGGCGGTGTTGTAGCAGCTTACTTGGGTATTCCGTTTTTCCTTAGTTTATATTTTGGATATAAACTGATTAAGAAAACGAAAGTGGTTAAACTTGAGGAAGTTGAGTTTGACTTTGACAAAAAATATAATTAATCAGAAACGTGTCTTTGTTGAAAATCGAGAAGAATATTCAGGCTCTTAGGTATGATCCTAAGAGCCTGTTTTTTTAGGCTCAGTTATATTTTCTTTGTTGATATATAACCATTAACTAACCGGTCACTAATGAATGCTATGAGTGCTCGCATAAAAAAATGACTCAAAGTAGTCGTAATTCAACGACCTTTTGAGTCACCCTCTTTTGACTGACTGATAGTTCTAATTGCCTAGAAATGCAAAAGCGTAAAATTTGATATTGCCATCTTTTGTAAAAGGAATACCCACTAACACGGGAGCACCATCAACTTTAATTACCTCGACAGTGTTTGCACCATTCCACTTAATACCTTGTGACATAAGGTCTTTACGTGCACCTTTAAATACATCAGTTTTTAATAGATCAGAAACAATTTTATTCCTCTCTGATCCAGTAAGTGGCTTCAAGTCTTCACAACCGCAACCAGGGGGGTGTTCAAAATCAGGTACTGGACCTAAAAACACAACATTTTGTGCTGCCTGTACAGGATTTCCTGGACCTACTAACATTAATAAAACAATTAAACTAGTACAAAGTAAGGTTAATATTTTCTTCATTAATTTTCCTCCTTTTTATGGTCTACTTATATATTCCTTTATAAATCGACAATTTCCTGCAAATATTTTGAATAATTTCGGACATTTTTAGAAAATCTTGTTAATCTTGCTTTATTTTTAGTTTTTTCATCCGATATTGAAGGCTTTGACGGCTTAATCCTAGTACATCTGCAGTTTTTGAAATGTTGTAATCATTATTTTTCCAGACATGTTCAATATAGGACTTTTCAAAGTATTCCATTTGATCCTTCAGTAAAGCTGTCGTATCTGTCCGTTCTTTCAAAAACATATCCACGGAGACAGAAGGAGTGTTCCTTTCTTTTACATGCAATTTGCTGCGATATTGAAAGGGGAGATGCGAGTATTCAATGATTTCTTCATCCTCCATAATAATATTCATTGCCGCTTCAATAATATGTTCAAGCTCTCGAACATTCCCGTGCCAATCATACTCCAAAAATGATTGTTTCACTTCATCTGATAAGCCCTTTACATTCATTTGGAAACGCTCATTGTATTTCTTAATAAAATGTTGGACGAGGGGTGGAATATCTTCTTTACGCTCTCTTAAAGGCGGAATGAAGACAGTAACAACTCCAAGACGATAATATAAGTCTTTACGCAGATGATTATTGGTAATTGCATCAATTGGGTCCTCGTTGGTATTTGCAATCACCCGAACATCAATCGGGGTGTCCTTTGTATCCCCAACACGGCGGATGGTTTTTTCTTGAAGTGCACGAAGCAATTTAGCCTGAAGATTTAGATTAAGTGAATTAATCTCATCAAGTAACAAGGTACCGCCATTTGCCTGTTCGAATAATCCTGGCTGGTCAATGGCCCCTGTGAATGCACCACGCTTTGTTCCGAATAGAAGACTTTCAATTAAATTATCAGGCAATGCAGCGCAGTTTTGGGAGATGAAAGGGCCCGAAAATCGGTTGCTTGCATTATGAATACTCTGGGCAAACAGCTCTTTTCCAGTTCCAGTTTCTCCCACAATTAAGACGTAAGAAGATGTCCGGGCTGCACGCTTGGCACCTTCAATGACTTCCTTAATAGCTGTACTGTTTCCTGTAATACTATCAAAAGTATATCTAGTGCTTCCTTTACGGGTGATATTCCCTTTTATTAACCGTTCAAGCTTTGTCACATCATTGGCGATTTCAACAGCACCCAGCAGCTCTTCGTTTTCATAAATAGGAATCGTATTGTTGTTGGTGGTAATTTCACGGCCTTTGTTATTAAAATAAGTTTGTTTAACATTCTTTGTTTCTTTTCTATCTTGGAGGACTTTTACAAGTGTACTAGATTGATTTTCTTTAAACATAAAGACGTCTAATAAATTCTTATTCATCACATCTAGAAGGTCCATCGATTCAATTTGGGCCATTTTATTATTATAGATAACCGTATTCCCTGAAGCATCTACTGCATGGACCCCAACATCCACTTCGTCTAAAATCCTTTTATACATTGAATTAAGATATTGCAAATATTGGATGGTCATTTTCATATTTTCCATGAGAGTATTCCCCTTATTGTTTATGTTTCTATTAAAACAGAAAATACAAAACAGTGCAAAATAATTTTGCATTTTTAAATAAATAATAATTTTGCGCAAAATTTTTTTGCGGTTACTAATATAAAAACCTTATTAATAAAGCATTTTATGTTTGGCACGATACTTGCAAATTTATATTTTGAACAAACACCAAGGGGGAAAAATGAATGAAACCGTATACGCATGAACCATTTACTAATTTTGCAGATGAAACTAATAAACAAGCAATTCAACAAGCATTTTCCTACGTTCAATCTCAGCTAGGAAAGGAATATCCAGTTGTAATTGGCGGAGAGTCTATTACAACTGATAAAAAAATTCAGTCTATTAATCCAGCAAATAAAGAAGAAGTCATCGGAAGTGTTTCTATGGCAGACCAAGAACTTGCAGAAAAGGCAATGCAAACGGCATTAACTGCATTTGAATCTTGGAAAAAGTGGAAGCCTGAGCACCGTGCAAACATCCTATTCCGTGCCGCAGCTATGTTACGTCGCCGTAAACATGAATTTTCTGCTTATCTTGTAAAAGAAGCAGGAAAGCCATGGAAAGAAGCGGATGCCGATACTGCAGAAGCTATTGATTTTATCGAGTATTACGGTCGTCAAATGCTGCGTATTAAAGAAGGTTTTCCTGTTCAAAGCCGTGATGGAGAATATAATCAATACCACTATATTCCACTAGGTGTTGGAATCATTATTTCACCATTTAACTTCCCATTGGCAATTATGGCTGGAACAACTGTTGCAGCAATTGTTTCTGGAAACACGGTTCTTCTCAAGCCTGCAAACTCAACACCAATTGTAGCTGCAAAATTTGTAGAGCTTATGCATGAGGCAGGATTACCGAATGGAGTATTAAACTTTGTACCTGGAAGCGGAGCTCAAATTGGAGATTATCTAGTGGATCATCCAAAAACTCGTTTCGTATCCTTCACTGGTTCCCGTGAGGTAGGCTGCCGAATCAATGAACGAGCTGCAAAAGTTAATCCGGGGCAAATTTGGATTAAACGCGTTATTGCTGAAATGGGCGGTAAGGACACGGTTGTTGTCGATAAAGAAGCTGACTTAGAATTAGCATCAGCAAGCATTGTTTACTCGGCTTTTGGATTTTCTGGCCAGAAATGTTCAGCAGGCTCCCGAGCGGTTGTTCATCAAGATGTTTATGATGAAGTACTTGAAAAAGCTGTTGCCTTCACAAAGACACTTACACTTGGTAACCCAGAAGACCTATCTAATTATATGGGTCCAGTGATTGATGAAAAATCATTTAAAAAAATCATGAATTATATCGAAGTCGGTAAACAAGAAGGCAGATTAATGACTGGCGGAGAAGGCGATGACTCCAAGGGTTACTTTATTCAACCAACGATAGTCGCAGATTTAGATGAAAATTCTCGACTTATGCAAGAAGAGATTTTTGGACCAGTTGTTGGTTTCTCGAAAGCTCGTGATTTCGATCATATGATGAAAATTGCTAATAACACAGACTACGGTCTAACAGGTGCCTTAATTTCTAATAACCGTGAGCACATCGAACGTGCTCGTGAGGAATTCCATGTAGGAAATCTTTATTTTAACCGTACATGTACAGGTGCTATTGTAGGTTATCAGCCATTTGGCGGATTCAATATGTCAGGAACCGATTCAAAGGCTGGAGGACCTGATTATTTACTGCTTCATATGCAAGCTAAAACAACATCTGAAACGCTATAAGGAGGAAACTAAATGAATACTACTACTTTAAATAAAACAACTGAAATCATCGAGCAAACACAAAAATTTGGTGCAAATAACTATCATCCGCTGCCAATCGTGGTATCTAAGGCAGAGGGAGTTTGGGTTGAAAGTCCAGAAGGAAACCGCTATATGGATATGTTAAGTGCCTATTCTGCAGTAAACCAAGGTCACCGTCATCCTAAAATCATACAAGCATTAAAAGACCAAGCCGATAAAGTAACATTAACGTCACGTGCTTTCCATAATGACCAGCTTGGTCCTTGGTATGAGAAAATCTGTAAAATAACGAATAAAGAAATGGCACTTCCAATGAATACTGGTGCTGAAGCAGTTGAAACAGCCATTAAAGCTGCTCGACGCTGGGGCTATGATGTAAAAGGAATAGCTGAGAATCAAGCTGAAATTATTGCTTGTACAGGTAACTTCCATGGAAGGACAATGGGAGCTGTTTCCTTATCATCAGATCCTGAATATAAGCGTGGATTTGGTCCAATGCTTCCAGGAATTAAGTTAATTCCTTATGGAGATCTTGAGGCATTAAAAGCAGCCATCACTCCAAATACGGCAGCATTCTTAATCGAACCGATTCAAGGTGAAGCAGGAATTATCTTGCCTCCTGAAGGATTCTTAAAAGCGGCATCTGACCTATGTAAAGAAAACAGCGTATTATTTATAGCAGATGAAATTCAAGTTGGTTTAGCTCGAACAGGAAAAATGTTCGCGACCGAATGGGAAGAAGTTAACCCTGATATGTTAATTTTAGGAAAAGCACTTGGTGGCGGAGTATTCCCGATTTCTTGTGTTGTTGCTAATTCTGATGTTTTGGGAGTATTTAATCCAGGTTCACATGGTTCTACTTTCGGAGGAAATCCACTTGCTTGTGCTGTATCGCTTGCCGCATTAGAAGTAATCGAGGAAGAAAAACTTGCAGACCGTTCTCTTGAATTAGGTACTTATTTCCTAGAACAATTAAAAACCATTAATAATCCTGCAATAAAAGAAATTAGAGGCAGAGGTTTATTTATAGGTGTAGAACTTACTGAAGAAGCAAGACCATACTGCGAGCAATTAAAAGAAGAGGGCTTATTATGTAAAGAAACACATGATACCGTTATTCGCTTCGCGCCTCCGCTTATTATTACGAAGGAAGAAATTGATTGGGCCGTTGAGAAAATCACTAAGGTTTTAGCTTAAGAATTATATTTCCATATTACTAAACTACGAGGTGTAGGACATGTCTGTTAAGACTGTGATGAATGAAATGTCAAAAGAACAGCAAAAGGAAAAAGAATCTTTAAACTTATACTACTCTACGCAAACGGTCATACAGGAAGCATTAACGAAGCTAGGCTACAATAGTGAAATGTATGAACTATTAAAAGAACCGATTCGATTATTGACAGTTAGAATTCCAGTTCGCATGGATGATGGTGCAGTTAAAATCTTTACCGGATACCGTTCACAGCATAACGATGCGGTTGGACCAACAAAGGGCGGCGTTCGCTTTCATCCTGATGTGGATGAAGCGGAGGTAAAAGCCTTATCGATTTGGATGAGTTTAAAGTGTGGGATTACTAACCTTCCTTATGGTGGCGGTAAAGGCGGTATCATCTGTGACCCAAGGAAGATGTCTTTCAGAGAGCTTGAGAGATTAAGCCGCGGCTATGTGCGTGCGATCAGTCAAATCGTAGGACCAACAAAAGATATACCAGCTCCGGATGTTTATACAAACTCTCAAATCATGGCATGGATGATGGACGAGTACAGTCGTTTACGTGAATTTGATTCACCAGGATTTATTACTGGTAAACCCCTAGTATTAGGCGGTTCGCATGGACGTGAAACCGCAACTGCCCGTGGTGTTACCATTTGTATTAATGAAGCAGTTAAGAAAATTGGAAAAGAGCTTCAGGGAGCTCGAGTGGTTATCCAGGGATTTGGAAACGCAGGCAGCTACCTAGCTAAATTTATGCATGACGCTGGTGCAAAAGTGGTCGCTGTTTCCGATGTATACGGCGGAGTTTATGATCCAGACGGACTTGATATCAATTATTTACTTGATAGAAGAGATAGTTTCGGTACATTCTCTCAGCTATTTACGGACACAATCAGCAACCAGGAATTACTAGAATTAGAATGTGATATTCTTGTACCTGCTGCGATTTCGAACCAAATCACCGAAGAGAATGCTGCTAACATTAAAGCGGGCATTGTGGTTGAAGCAGCAAATGGACCGACCACTCTTGAAGCTACAAAGATTTTAACAGAGCGTGGAGTTCTTCTTGTTCCGGATATTCTTGCAAGTGCAGGCGGGGTTACGGTTTCTTATTTTGAATGGGTGCAAAACAATCAGGGTTACTATTGGTCTGAAGAAGAGGTCATGGAAAAGCTTGAGAAGGTAATGGTTAGTTCTTTTGACACAATTTATCAACAGGCTCAGACCCATCAGGTTGATATGCGGTTAGCTGCATATATGGTTGGGATTAAGAAAGTAGCAGAAGCATCTCAATTCAGAGGTTGGGTTTAATATAAAACTATAAAGATACTCTACAAAAGCCTTGCAGAATGTAATCTGCAAGGCTTTTATCCGCAATTATTTAATAAAACGTTTAATTTGTTTTAGTGCATCTTTACGATTTGGATATCTAAATGGTAAATCAAAGGTAGTCGTTTGTTTTAAGATACTTTTATGGTGGGAGAAGACATCGAAGCTTCCTCTGCCATGGTAGGCGCCAATTCCACTTTCACCGACACCACCAAAAGGAAGATATGGTGAACTAAGGTGAATAACGGTATCGTTTATACATCCTCCGCCAAAAGAGATAGAGTCTAAAATGGTTCCTTGGAACTCTTTGCTTTCAGAGAAAATATAAAGAGCCAAAGGTTTAGGGTGTTCATTTATTTTATGAATCATGGTTGCTTCATTATCGTATTCAAGGACAGGGAGGACAGGGCCGAAAATTTCCTCCTGCATCACAGGGTCATCCCAAGTGACTCCGCCAAGGACTGTCGGCTCAATTGTAAGAGTATCGATAGAATAATTGCCGCCATGAAGGATTTCTCCACTCGAGAGTAAGCCGGTCACACGATTAAAATGACGTTCAGAGACGATTCTCGTAAATTCACCATTTTTGACGATATCTTCATAAAGCTCATTAATACTCTGTTTGAATATTTTAATAAATTCTTCATTAATGTCTTTGTGTACGTATAAATAATCAGGGGCTACACATGTTTGACCAGCATTGATAAACTTGCCCCAGGCTATTCGTTTTGCTGCTAATTTAAGATTCGCATCATGATGAACGATGCAAGGACTTTTTCCTCCTAGTTCAAGAGTAACAGGAGTTAAGTGTTTTGCGGCCGCTTCCATAATGACCCTTCCTACAGAAACACTTCCAGTAAAGAATATATAATCGAATTTTTCTTTTAATAAGGTCTGAGTGGTATCGGCGTCACCTTGGACAACGGATACGTATTCTTGTGGAAAGGTTTTATTGATAATCTCTGTCATGAGCCTTGACGTTTCTGGTGTTAGTTCAGAGGGTTTTAGTACAGCACAATTTCCCGCTGCAATGGCACCAATAAGAGGAGCAATGGCTAATTGTAAAGGATAATTCCAAGGAGATATGATCAATGCCACCCCATAAGGCTCAGAATATATATATCCCTTAGATCCCATTTGGGTTAGGGCTGTTTTAACTTTTTTAGGCTGAGTCCATTCTCTAATATGTTTGAGAGTAAAGCGAATCTCCTCAAGTAAAATTCCCATTTCGCTAATATAAGAGTCAAAGTCACTCTTATTCAAATCCTTTTTAAGTGCTGCCATTATTTCCGTTTCATGCGAGCGAATCATGTTTCCTAATGAAGTTAATGCTTCTATTCGGAATGAAATATCTTTTGTTTTTCCAGATAGATAAAAATCCCGCTGCTCTTTCAGTAAATGACTAAAACCTTCCATACTCACACCTCCCTCACAGATAATGATATTCTATCACATCTTATTTTAATAACCAGATTTGAATGAGGCTAAATGGAATATTTTTGTATGAATAAAAATAATCGGAGAATACTATAACTAAATACTTGCGAAGGAGATAGCAAATGTCTATTGAAACAGGAATGAAATATCAAATATCTCAGAATATAAAAGGGAATTTTAATTCTGCAGATTCATTAACGGTAACGACAAACAATGGGATAACGATTCAATTTACACTTGATGATGGTAAAGGACATGGGTCAATGCCACTGGATCATTTAAACTATTTATTAAAAAGATCCAACCTTACCCCGATTACATCTAACAAAAGAGTACTATTAAATCCAGAGAATGAAGAAAAAATAGGTTGAGCGAGTAACCCTCCATGTATGCCATAGAGGGTTTTTAACTTATTTATTTTCTTTCATTAACATTTTTAATAAGTATGAAGCATAGGCTTCAGAAATTTCTTCTGCACTTTGAGGACCATTTTGATCATACCATTCTTGAATCCAGTTAAGTGCCCCTAAAATAATTAGACGTACCATTTTAACATCTACATGATTAAACACTTGTTTACCAATGCCCTCATGAATAATTCTATCAAAATATTGAGAGTAACTTTTTCTTAACTCGAGGACTTCCTTAAGTTGTTCATCAGAAAAATTATGATTTGGCTTTGATAGAGCCATGAACATAGATTTCTCACTAGTAGCGAGTAGAATATGTTCTTTAATTGCGTTTCTTAGCTTTTCGACTGGAGTCAGTTCACTATCGATAACTTTCTCAATTCCATCAAGACAGATCTCCATAATCATTAAATGACATTGATACAGAAGGTCATCCTTATTTTTAAAGTAATAATACATTGATCCTTTTGTCATGAGAAGTTTGGCGGCAATTTCCTCCATCGTCGTTCCTTGGTATCCTTTTTCAACAAGAACCGCCGCAGCAGAACGAAGGATCTCCTGCTTTTTTTTCGCCATTTTCAGCGCTCTAAAAGAAGACATGATTTAACCTCCTAACCTATCAAACTTGTAATCTGTATATATTTTTTCAACTATTATCTTTTTTTTCCCTTTGTTTAAATATAGGTCAGCTATACTGAAAAATCAATGGAATTTAAACATAGGTTCAAAAAATAAATTCATTGTAAAATTTTAAGAAAATTGCTATTATTTAAAATAGAGATGTAAACGGTGTCATACAAGGTATTTTGTTATTAAGGAGATGATAGTTTGTTACCTCTTGAAGGTATTCGAGTCCTTGACCTCACAAGGCTTCTTCCTGGGCCCTATTGCTCATTATTACTTGCTGATTACGGTGCAGATGTGATAAAGGTGGAAGACCCTAAAAGTGGGGATTATTCCCGCTGGTACGAACCAAAGGTAAACGATGATCAAAGTGCTATGTTTATCTCACTAAACCGCAATAAACGCAGCATTACCCTTGACCTTAAAGACGAAAAGGATAAAGAGGCTTTTATTTCTTTAATTAAAACTGCAGATGTCCTGATTGAATCATTCCGTCCAGGTGTTATGGATCGGCTAGGGCTCGGGTTTGAGGAATTAAAGGTACATAATCCAAAACTGATTTATTGTGCGATAACAGGATATGGCCAAACTGGTCCATACGCAAAAGAGGCAGGGCACGATATAAATTTCTTGAGTTACTCAGGACTTTTACATTTGCAAGGCGCTCCGAATGAAAAACCACTTATCCCATCCGTTCAAATTGGTGATATTGGAGGGGGAGCGTTGATGGCTGCTATTGGTATCCTACTTGCTATCATCGATGCAAAGAAATCTAACACCAGTCAGTTTGTAGATATCTCGATGCTTGATGGTGCACTTTCATGGATGCATACGATTCTGCCAAACTATTGGACTTCCGGTGAGATGCCAAATCGCGGGGAACTGACCTTAAACGGGGGGAAAGCATGTTATGAGATTTATAGAACAAAAGACAATCGATACATTTCCGTTGGAGCACTTGAATATAAGTTTTGGAAGAATTTTTGTAAGGTTATCGGTAAGGAAGAACTGATAGAAAAACTAGATGAACCCCAAGAACAGCAGCGCTTAATGAAGCAGGAAGTTCAAGCAGCCATCCATCAAAAAACATTAGAAGAATGGCTCGAGCTTTTTGAGGGTATTGATGCCTGTGTCTCCCCAGTCTTAACTCCAGAAGAACTCGCAGATCATCCACAAATTAAACATCGTCAAATGATTGAAGATATCACACATCCAGATGTGGGAGTAATCAAACAAATAGGAAATCCTATAAAACTATCAAATTCAACTGTTCGTACAAGACGGCATGCGCCTGGACTTGGGGAACATACAAAGGAAATTTTGAATGACCTAGGTTTTTAGAATGAGAATGATCATGAGAAAGGGGATAGGAATATGAGAATACAAGATTCCATTGCTTTGGTAACGGGTGGTGCTTCGGGACTTGGAGAAGCAACTGTCCGAAATATTGTGAAGAACGGCGGAAAAGCCGCTATTCTTGACCTCTCTGAAGATAGAGGAACAAGGTTAGCAGAAGAATTAGGGGAGAATGCTGTTTTCTACAAAACAAATGTTACGAGCGAGGAAGATGTTCAAAATGCCATCAATGCTGCCATTGCTCAATTTGGCAGCATCAATACGGTGGTGAATTGTGCGGGTATTGCAGTTGCTGAAAAAACAGTAGGTAGAAATCAAGCACATAGTTTTGATAATTTTAAAAAGGTAATTGAAATTAATTTAATTGGCACTTTTAACGTCATTCGCCTTGCAGCTGCCAAAATGGTAAATAATTCGCCGAATCAAGAAGGAGAAAGAGGAGTGATCATCAATACGGCATCTGTTGCAGCCTTTGACGGTCAAATTGGTCAAGCTGCTTACAGTGCCTCTAAGGGCGGCGTAGTTGGTATGACATTGCCTATTGCCCGCGACTTAGCGAAGTCTGGAATTAGAGTCATGACCATCGCACCTGGATTAATTGAAACACCACTTTTTGGTTCATTGTCTGAACAGGCTAAAGCCGCCTTGGAAACCCAGGTTCCATTCCCTTCAAGACTTGGACGTCCTTCTGAATATGCACAATTAACTCAGTCTATCATCGAAAATGTCATGCTTAATGGCGAAACCATCCGATTAGATGGCGCCATACGTATGGCACCAAGATAAATCAACATTAAATAAAAAATATAAAACACATTGGAGGAAGATAAAATGCGTGAAGTTGTGATTGTTGAAGGAGTTCGTACACCGGTTGGAAAAAGAAAAGGGCTATTGAGTTCAGTTCGTCCAGATGAACTCGCAGCAAAGGTATTAAAAGAATTAGTAAATCGTGCTGGCATTTCTCCAGGAATCGTGCAGGACGTAATCTTAGGCTGTGTTTCCCAGGTGGAGGAACAAGGCATGAATATTGCACGTACTGCAACACTAATGGCAGACTTTCCAATCCATGTACCAGCAACTACTTTAGATCGTCAGTGCGGATCTGGCCAACAAGCGATTCACTTTGCTTCCCAAGCCATTCTCAGTGGCGATATGGATATCGTCATTGCAGGTGGGGTAGAAAGTATGACACGTGTTCCACTAGGGTCAACTCGTAAGCAATCAGGCTGGAGTGAAACCCTTACTTCTAAATATGAAATGATTCACCAAGGCTTATCTGCGGAAAGAATTGCGGATCAATGGGGATTTACTCGCACTCAATTAGATGAATTTTCTGTTGAAAGCCATAATCGTGCACTAATAGCACAAGAAGAGGGCAGATTTGACAGAGAGATTATGCCTTTAGAAGTGACTTTAGAGGATGGTAGTACGGTGGTAGTGAAGCAGGATGAAGGACCTCGTAAGGGTTCCACTGTAGAAAAGTTGTCCACGCTTAAAACAGTCTTTAAAGAAGATGGAAAAATTCATGCAGGAAACGCCAGCCAAATGAGTGACGGTGCTGCAGCTGTTTTATTAATGTCTAGGGAAAAAGCGGAGGAATTAGGTCTTAAACCGCGATTCCGTATTGTTGCCCGTTCCGTAGTAGGATCTGATCCAACATTAATGCTGACTGGTCCAATTGAGGCGACTAGACAGGTTTTAGCCAAAGCTGGTCTAACAATTGACGATATGGACACCTACGAAGTAAACGAAGCGTTTGCACCAGTACCAATGTGCTGGTTAGAAGAGATTAAGGCTGATCCAAAGAAATTAAATCCAAATGGAGGAGCCATTGCCCTGGGACATCCACTCGGGGCGACTGGTGCAAAATTGATGATTTCAATGATGCATGAATTAGAAAGAACAGGCGGCCGTTATGGATTGCAGGCAATTTGTGAAGGCGGCGGTATGGCGAACGGAACAATTATTGAAAGAATTAGCGAGTGAGAATAGGTGGGGAATAAGCAGCAAAAGAGTCTTTTTTGCTGCTTATTTCTTTTACAAATTAATAGAAAATTAGAGGGAGGTGTAGTTTTTTTGTTAAATGAAATTGGTGTAACACAAGTCACCATCCCGCTGCCTTTTCGCCTTAATCATGTAAATTGCTTTATAGCAGAAGGGACTAGAGGATGGACCATCATCGATGCAGGATTAAATAATGAAGTATCTAGAGACATTTGGAGACCTATTATAGAAAAACATGATGTTTCCGACATCATTCTAACGCATTACCATCCCGACCATTTTGGGTATGCTGGTTCCCTCCAACAGCTTACAAATGCAGAGTTGTGGATGTCTGAAATTGATGCAGAAGCTGGATTAACTTATTGGGAACCAGATTCTATAGATGTTGTAAATGACAACTATAACAAGTGCGGGCTTCCTGAAAATTTATCTCAGGTATTAACGACTGATGAAAAAAGCTTTAACCCGCAAGTAAAACCTTACCCAACTATTCAACATTACCTGGAAGAAGGAATGAAAATCGTATTCGGCAAATACGAATATGAAGTTATTTTTACACCAGGACATTCTGATGGGTTAATCACATTGTTTAATAAAGAGAATAGTGTCCTCTTTTCAACTGATCATATTTTACCAAGAATTTCACCAAATATTTCATACTGGTTCCGTGGTAATCGAAATCCACTACAATCCTTTATGACATCTTTGGAAAAAATTAAATCTTTAGACGTTGACTTTTGTATTCCATCTCATGGCAAGCCATTTAGAAATGCCAATCAAAGAATTGAAGAATTATTGGTACACCATCTTGAAAGATTAGCGGAGACGTATGAGGCTATTAAGCAGCCAGCAACCATCTATCAGGTTAATCAACAGTTGTTTCGAAATTTGAATATCCATGAAACTCGATTTGCTGTCGGGGAAACACTTGCTCACTTGGAGTATTTATATTTAAACAACCAATGTGAAAAATTTATTCAGGATGGTACATGGTATTACCAGGGGTTATAATTCTATACTTTGCATAGTGGTTCAGAGGTTTTGTCAGGAGGTCAGGTATGGAAACTATTTTTACACTTCAAACACAAAAAGAAGATATAGATTCATTAGGGCATGTAAATAATTGTAGATACGTTAAATTTTTGGAGGATGCTCGGGTAAATTGGTATGAAAAATGCGGTTTATCTTTAAATGACTTTCAAGAAATGGATATTGGAACGGTTGTTTTAAAAATGGAGGTTTTGTACTTAAAGGAAGCAACATTAGGAGATCATTTAAAAGTTATTACCCGTCCAGAATTTTTAGGGAATACTAGCTTCGTTTTTAAACAGGATATTTATAATCAATTTGATGAACATATTACAGATGCTAAAGTTACTATGGTTATGTTTGATACGTTACTAAGGAAAAGTATAAAAGTTATCGATCAATTCGCGCAGTATTTTAAATAACCTTAAATTTATAAACAGAGCATTTTTTTGAAATAAAATGCTCTGTTTAACTGCAGTATTATTTTTGTATACTCTCAGAAGTAAAATCGAGGTTAATCCCTAAACTCGGTATTTGAATAAACAGCTATTAAAACTACCGCTTTACAATCCCCGATATTTTTCACTGTATGTGGAACACTTGCATTCCAGCTGAAGGAGTCACCTTCTTCTAAGATAACAGATTCCTCCCCTTGCTCTGCTAAAACTTTCCCTTCTAGCACTAAATGACATTCTTCCCCTTCATGCGCATGGGCGTCTCCAATAGAAGCACCCGGTGGAAACTCTACACTTCTTAAGCTCAAACCACCCATTGAAGAAATGGTTTCAATTTTTAGCTGATTAAGCGTAGTCATAGTCCTTGCGTCTTTCCTGACCACGCGTAAATGTTGTTTTTTTTCTAATAATAAGTAAGGTAAAGGTACTTCTAAATAGCCTGCAATGGTTTGCAGCGTACTAATGGATGGGGAGGTGTTATTGTTTTCTACATTACTGATGAACCCTTTTGAAAGGCCAGTCCCTTCACACATTTGAGCAATTGTGATTTTTTTTCGATTTCTAATGGCTCGAATTTTTGCGCCGATATCCAGTTTAATCACCCTTTATAGTTTCCTAATATAGAACATATTTATATATTAGCAAAAATATCATTGACAATCCACCTGAATCGCTGTTATCCTATAAGCAACAAATGTTCATATATAGAAACATTTAATTTTTTTTGTGAATATGTTTCTTAATATGAATCTTTATTAACTATAAATATACACAGAAAGGATGATATATATGAATGCACCAATGATTTATGAGTTGCGCCGTCCAAAACACATCGACCCAGAAAAAAAATATCCTGCGTTGTTTGTTATGCATGGTATCGGCAGTAATGAGCAAAACATGCTGTCTTTGGTAAATGGGTTGGAAGAACAGTTTTACATTTTCAGTATTCGTGGTAATCTCTCGCAGCCTCCAGGCTTTGCGTACTTCACGATTCAAGGCTATGGCAAACCACACCGAGAAGTGTTTGATGAAGGTGTAAGTAAGCTGACAAGCTTTATTGACTATGCTTGCGAACAGTATCAACTTGATACATCTCATTTATACTTGTTAGGGTTTAGCCAAGGTGCGATTTTAGCGATGACGCTTGGATTGACGTTAGGAAGTAAAATAAAAGGCATTGTTGCTTTAAGTGGTTACATTCCTGCTTTCGTAAAAGAAGAGTATTCAATCAAGTCTGTGGATGAAGTATCACTATTTATCTCACACGGGGAAATGGATCAAGTTCTTCCATACGAATGGGGAGTCGCCAATTACGAATATTTTCGCCAATTAGGTGCAAATGTTACATTTAACACCTACCCAGAAGGACATAGTGTTTCTTTGAAAAACCTTCAAGATTTTACGAACTGGTTATTACAAAATATAGAAAACTAATTTATTTAAGGAGAGGTAGAAAAATGATGAAAAAATTTGAGGTAAGTACATTAATTTTACGTTTAGTATTAGGGGTTACGTTTTTTGTCCATGGGTTAGTGAAGTTCCAAGGCGGTATTGAAAATATTGTTGGATGGTTTGATTCAATCGGCCTGCCAGGTGCCCTTGCTTATGGAGTTGCCCTGTTAGAAATGGTTGGAGGACTTGCTTTAGTGGTTGGTTTAGGTAGCAGAATTGTATCAGCATTATTTGTATTAATGTTGCTTGGGGCGACGGTCAAAGTGAAATTAGCTGGCGGCTTTTTAGGAAATGGTCAAGGTGCCGGTTGGGAATTAGATTTAGCACTACTAGTTATGGCATTATTTATTGCGATTAACGACAGTAAAATGTTTGCTTTAGATAAAGTTCTTTTCAAAGGTCAAAAAAACGAAGCACGATCACTATAATATAGGAGGGGTTCATACAATGATGCCATCACTCTTTATTGCTCATGGTGCACCATTGCTTGCGATTGAAAACAATGAGTATACTCAATTTTTAAATCAGCTGGGACAGTCTTTACCTCGCCCCAAGGCCATAGTTTTATTTTCAGCCCATTGGGAGTATAGAGCACAAAAAGTAAGCGAAGTAGACCAATATGACACCATTTATGATTTCGGTGGATTCGACCCAGCGCTATATACCATTAAATATCCAGCTAAAGGTTCACAGGAAATTTCTAATGAAATTATTGATTTGTTCAAAGAAAATGGTATCCCTTTTGACGTAGAGACCAAACGCGGCTTGGATCATGGTGCTTGGGTGGTGCTTCGCTTACTTTACCCAAATGCAGATGTTCCTGTCATAGCGATGTCTGTTAACCCTGCTCTTACTCCAGAAGAACAATATAAAATTGGAAAATCACTGGGTGCATTACGTGCTAAGGATATTTTAATTATTGGCAGCGGGGGAACAGTTCATAATTTGCGAGCAGTAAATTTTGCAGACAATGGGCAAATTGATCAATGGGCACTAGAGTTTGATGATTGGTTAGCCCATCATCTTCACACGTGGGACACGGATTCATTGTTTAAGTATGATTCACTTGCTCCGAATGCACAATATGCTGTACCTCCATATGGAAATGAACACTTCGTTCCAATTTTTTACGCAATGGGAGCAGCAGATGATAACAAAAAAGCGAAACTATTACACCGTAGTTTCCGATATGGGAACCTAAGTCATAGCGTATGGCAATTTAGTTGATAGCCAAAAATAACACTAACACAGCGTTAGTGTTATTTTTTTATAAGTTAGAATAATTCTTATCAATTGAAATATATGTAGGATTATTGATATAATAATTCGGTTATTAATATAAGTAATGTATAAAAGTTAATAAGGTGGTATATATGAATCAAGAATTTAGAGTTTTATTATATTATAAATATGTCACGATAGAAAATCCTGAAGAAGTGCAGCAAGAGCATCTTGAGTTTTGTAATGAGTTAGGTTTAAAGGGAAGGATTATTATTGCTGCAGAAGGTATTAACGGTACGGTGTCAGGTACACCTGAGCAAACGGACGCTTATATGAAATGGATGGATGAGCACCCGCTATTTGCAGGTACCATCTTTAAAATTGATGAAGCAACTGAGCATGCTTTCAAAAAAATGCGTGTTCGTCTTCGTCCTGAGCTTGTTACATTACGTCTAGAAGACGATGTTGATCCTCATGTTACAACAGGTAAGCACTTAAAACCGAAAGAGTTTTTCGAAGCTATGCAAAGAGAAGATACTGTTGTGATTGATGCTCGAAATGACTATGAATACGATTTAGGTCATTTTAGAGGCGCTGTCCGCCCGGATATTTTGAATTTCCGTGATCTTCCAGATTGGATTCGAGAAAATAAAGAAGAATTTGAAGGCAAAAAAATTCTTACCTATTGTACTGGTGGAATTCGTTGTGAAAAATTTTCAGGCTGGCTATTAAATGAAGGCTTTGAAGATGTATCACAATTAGAAGGCGGAATTGTAACATACGGAAAAGACCCAGAAGTTCAAGGAGAATTATGGGATGGTCAGCTCTATGTGTTTGATGAGCGTATCAGCGTCCCAATAAATCAAAAGGAGCATGTGGTTGTCGGGAAGGATTATTTTACAGGGGAGCCTTGTGAGCGTTATGTAAACTGTGCAAATCCTGAGTGTAACAAAAAGATTCTTTGTTCTGAGGAGAATGAACACCGTCATTTACGCAGCTGTTCACATGAATGCAGAACACATCCACGAAATCGTTATGTTGCTCAGCATGGATTAACGGAAGAAGATGTTAATGAAAGATTACTGAACCTACAAGCATAAAAGAAAGGCTGCAAACTCAAGATAAGAGTGTGCAGCCTTTTATTATTTCTTTGCGAGAACATCACTTGTTTTTGAAAGTTCATCAAATATCACTGTTGTTAAGCTGTAAGCTCCCTTGCTGTCGTGTCCAGCTTCCCACAGCATCATCCCGCCAAAGCCGTGACCAAGTGCTAAATTCGTTTTCTTTTTAATCGTTTCAACACCATTATAATGATATGTCGTTCCGTTCATACTCACTGTATCATTGGCAGCATTTGCTGGGTCTTTATTGATAATTGCAGAATATGAAACTTGTTTAATAGCGGGGTCTTCAGGCTGAGCATAAAAAGGAACTCCTAAAACAAGCTTTTCTTTCGGCAGATTGTTTTGATCAAACAAATTAGCCCAATAGTTTACTATTTTCTCCGTAAACGGATAAGGAGATAAATTGGCAGCATTATAACCGCCATCCCACTGACCGTCATAGGCCATAATATTCACATGATCAACATGCTGGAAGGTTGAAGGCTCATAAACAACAAAACCCATTTCGGTGCCTGTCACCGCATGAATTTTTGCATAAACGGCAATAGAAAGCTCTTTCCCTTTTGGATGAAGCTGATCACTTAGCTCTTTAGCAAATGCTGCCAAGTTTGCGGCGTCTGCTTTTGAACGAGGATGTTCGAAATCGATATCGATACCGTCAAGATGTTCACGGTCTACAATACCTGTAAGTTCGTTTACTAGTTTTGTTCTAGAGTCAGGATTGCTGATGGCTGCTTTAAATGGTTCGTAGGATTCCCCGCCATTTATATGAAACCAGCCTCCTACCGCTAAGATTACTTTTGTATTGTGTTTGTTAGCTTCCTTAACCATAGCTCTTAAATTATTGATGGCTGAATCACCATTTAGCAATATCCCTCCATCAGGTGTTGGGTGAGCAAACGAGAAGATTGCGTGTGTTAACTTTGAATAATCAACCACATTCGGATCACGAAAATCCTGTACATAACCCAATAACACTTTAGATTCCTCTAAACTCTCCTCTGGAATGGCTTTTTCTTCTAGGGTTTTATTTGATTCTGGAGCTTTTTCTATTTTAAGCGGTTTCGACGCTAGTTCTGTATTATTTTTTGAATATAAGACTCCTGTGAAAATTCCCCCTGTAAAGGTAAGTAAGATTACCAGGGCTAGGAGGATTTTGCTTTTCTTCATAGATTGTATTCCTCCCTATTATTCTCTGACTTTAAAATTGTATCAAAAAATGAGAGGAAGAAGTGATGGTAATATCCGCCTTGCAAATAAATGGTAAACTGGAGACCAAATTTATTGTTAATTAAGTTCGAATATTGTCTAATGGTAGTAAGACTTCTAGTGTAAAGGAGATTCACTTCTGTGTGGGCTATTGGAATAGGAATTATCCTACTATATAATTTATTGATTTTTTACATTGGGTACAATATATGGGTTTGGTTAAAAAACATTAGTGGTGACAGAAAGAGTATAAAAATAATATTCTGGGTTGTACTGGTAATTTTCGCATATTCTTTTGTTTTTTCACGATGGTTAGATGAGAGTTTATTTTTGACTTGGCTTGGTGCAGCGTGGCTGTCGTTATTTTACTTTTTAATAATGCTGCTCCCCTTAGCCAATATAGCCGTATTTTTAAGAAGATTTACAAATATCCAGAAAGAAAAGTTTGTTAAAAGGACAGGATACACCGTACTGATTGTGATTGTTTGCTCCTTCTTTTTCGGAATGTTTAATGCTTACAGTCCTAAAGCGAAATCATATCAGATTATTATACCGAAGCAGGTAGAAGGGAAACAAAGCTTGAAAATTATCATGGCTTCTGATATGCATTTTGGGGATTTATCCGGAAGTGGACAGGCAAAGAAATTAGTGGAGTACATCAATAATCAACAACCTGATTTAGTCCTCTTTCCAGGGGATATTATCGATGACGATATTACACCTTTTCTTGAAGAAGGTATTCCAGATATTCTAAAACAAATCGAAGCTCCTGTGTATGCTTCCTTAGGAAATCATGATCGTGATGAGGTAGATTTAGTAAAGGTTTTTAATAACAGTGGAATGAAGGTTTTAGATGATGAGGTGCTGAACCTTCCTAAAGGGATTGTTCTTGTGGGCAGAAAAGACCGAGGATATCAGGATGTTGTTAGAGCTGAGCTTCCCGCATTAATGAAGCAGGTTGATGTTAAGAAACCCGTGTTTCTGCTAGAACACCAGCCTTATGATTTAGATATCGCTGAAAAAAATGGAGTGGACCTGATTCTCTCCGGTCACACACATCGAGGCCAGGTTGCACCAGGAAACTTGTTTACGAACATGATATTTGAAAATGATTGGGGTTACCTGAAGAAAGGGGAACTGCAATCGATTGTTTCATCGGGTTATGGTGTTTGGGGACTGCCACTCCGAATTGGATCACGTTCTGAAATCGTTCAAATCGATGTAACGTTTAATCCATAATGAACAAGAAAAAATCCAGCTGACATCAGTTGGATTTTTTCTTGTTCAATAAATTGATAACAGATTGTCAGTGTTTTTTTAGTATTAATTGAATACTATTAATTGATGACTGTAAATTTGACTTTTAAAAATGTAAACGCTTTATTTATGTAAAGGAGTGAAGATAATGGAAAAATTAACACCTGCTGAGGTTCAAGAAAAATTATCCTCTGTAGCTGATTGGAGATTAACAGATGAAAAATGGATAGAGCGAAAGTATCGTTTCCGAGACTATTTAAAAGGAATTGATTTTGTAAACCTTGTTGCAAATCAATCAGAGCAGGTTAACCATCACCCTTTTATTTCAATAGACTATAAGGTCGTGTCAGTAAGAATTTCTTCATGGAATGCAAGGGGTTTAACAGCTTTAGATTTTGAATTAGCTGCAAAATATGATGAATTTTTTTTACAAACGAAAAGTTAATTTTCTTCTAGAGGGAGAGGTTTCTATATGGGGAAAACAAGGAAAATTCCGAGACATTTACAAAAATATGTGGTTGACCAGCAATATGAAAAATACACACCCATTGATCATGCTGTTTGGCGTTATGTGATGAGACAAAACCATAACTACTTAAAGGATACTGCCCATCAAGCCTATGTTGGCGGGTTAAAGGCTTCAGGGATTTCCGTAGAGAAGATCCCCAATGTAATGGATATGAATAAAGCGTTAAAGCCCTTCGGCTGGGGAGCAGCGAATATTGATGGTTTTATACCAGGCGTTATTTTCTTCGACTTTCA
The DNA here is from genome assembly GCF_002272245.1 of Bacillus sp. 7884-1. Classification (GTDB taxonomy): domain Bacteria; phylum Bacillota; class Bacilli; order Bacillales; family Cytobacillaceae; genus Neobacillus. Next base: position 33,874 of record NZ_NPDD01000019.1, read on the forward strand.
AGCACATGGTATCCTGCCGATTGCCTCTGATATTCGTAAACTAGAAAACATTCAATATACACCGGCACCCGATATCATCCATGAAGCGGCTGGTCATGCACCGATCCTTTGTGAAGATAAATTCTCAGAGTATGTAAAGTTATTTGGTCAAATCGGATCTAAAGCGCTTGCTACAAGTGAGGAACATGAATTATTTGAAGCTGTTCGGACCTATTCGAATTTGTTAGAAAGTGGAAAAGCAACAAAAGCAGAAATCGATGCAGCGAAAGCTAATTTTGAAGAAAAACAAGCACAGGTAACCGAATTATCAGAAGCCGAACAGATATCGCGTTTATATTGGTGGACGGTTGAATACGGACTGATTGGAAGTGTCGACCAACCGCAAATTTATGGTGCAGGATTGTTATCTTCTGTATCTGAGGGAAGAAGTAGTTTAACAGATTCAGTTCAGAAAATTCCTTTTGACCTGCAAACGGTTATTGAAACTGGCTTTGATATTACCAAACCACAGCCACAGCTTTTTGTATGTGACAACTTTGATCAATTAATACATGCTGTGAATGAATTTTCGGAAACCATGGCCTTTAAAGTTGGAGGAACTCGGGGCTTAGACAAAGCACTTCGTTCGAATCATACCGCAACAATTGAATATAGCTCGGGACTACAGCTGACGGGTACTTTACGAAATATATTAAAGGATGGAAATGGTGAAGCAATTTACATCCAAACAGATGGTCCCTCAGCATTGGCATTTGACAATACTGAATTAAGCGGACACGGAAAAACGACACACCAGGATGGCTTTGGTGCTCCAATTGGGCTAATCGTAAACATGATAAAACCTCTTGAGAAGCTTACGGATGCAGAGCTTAAAGAAATTGGAATGGAGATTGGTAAAGTTTGTACCCTTGAATATGAAAGTGGAGTTAAGTTAGTGGGGACTCCAGTACAATGGATTCGAAAAGATGACAATCTCCTGCTCATCTCTTTAAGAGATTGTACGGTTTCATTTGCTCATCAAACTTTATTCCAACCCGATTGGGGTACGTACGATTTGGCAATTGGAGAGAAAATTTCTTCTGTTTTTGCTGGAGCAGCGGATTCAGAGCAATTTTATGCGGATTTGGAAGAAGTAGAGACGAAATCGCTGGCTAAAAGAGAATTATCTCAGTTGGAACAATTGTATGGGAAAGTTAGAAATATCCGTGATAATGCTGATCCTGACATTGAAGTTGTTTTAACAGAAGTGATTGAAAAATTAACAACAGATTATAAGGAAGATTGGTTATTAAGGATTGAGGTAATAGAGTTGTTGGAGAAAAATAATCTGTTGCCGGAAAAACAGTTATTGCTCAAAACACAGCTTGAAGAGATAAAGCTCTTACACGACGAGTTTCCTGTATTAATCGAAAGAGGTCTTTTGTTAGCTATGTCATGAATCTAATAAAGGTTAACAACAATCCGCCCATTGTATATATTTGTTATAAGTAAATCGATGGGCGGTAATTCTTTGGAAGATGGGGGCTGGATTCAAGCTGTCGGATCAGTGATTTCAGCGATTGCCCAAACAAAGGAAACAATAAATGCTAGCAAGAAGAAATATAAAAGATTACACGTGATAAGCGAAGTGAAGGAAGGGCAAACTGTAGTAAAAAGAAGGTTAAATTTAGGTGAAATGTAATGAAATTACTATGTATAGATGGCGGTGGAATTCGAGGTATTTTTGCTATAGCCATTTTACAAGAATTAGAAGAAGAAGTGGGTCATCCTGTTGGAGAACTGTTTGATGTAGTGGCTGGTACAAGTACTGGGGCAATAATCGCCGCTTCTGTTTCGCTAAATAAAAACATGAAGGAAGTATATGAAAGTTACAAGTACTATGGTGAAAAGATTTTTACTAGACAGGCAAAGGTTGGGCTTTTTAAAAGTGTCTATAGTGACCGATCACTAAGACACCTTTTAAAAAAAGCATTTGGTGAAGTGGAAATGGAGGATATTCCCAAACCACTTCTTATTCCAGCAGTGGACATTACTCATGGAAAACCGTTTATTCACCGCTCAAACTATGGTCATCCTGAAAGTGAAGATTTATCGATTAAACTTTGGGATGCTGTCCTTTCATCCTGCTCAGCACCTGTTTATTTTCCTCCAAACAAAATAGGTGATCAATATTTATCCATTGATGGCGGACTTTGGGCGAATAACCCTTCATTGGTTTGCGTGACAGAGGCCATTCATTTTTTCAATAAAAGTATGGAAGAAATCAACATCCTATCAATTGGCACAGGACTGCAGAACATAGATTTTACAAACGACAAGGAAAAGTACTGGGGAATTAATAAATGGCTTCCATTTCATTTTCCTTCCATGAAAGTAACACCCAAACTCCTTGATTTAGCTCTTCATCTATCTTCGGAATCAGTTTCTTATCATTGTCAGCTGCTGCTTAAGGATCATTACCTGCGTATCAATGAGGATTTAGGTGAGGAAGTTCCGTTTGATGAAGTAAAGTATATGGACGAACTGAGTGAATTAGGAAGAAGTGTTTTTCAAAAGCAGAAAGATGAAATCCTTTCGTTTATATGAAGGTAACAAACAAAACTAGGCACTAAGAGAAGTGCGAGTTTTTGTTTTGTCCTAGACATTTTTTTACCAATCCTATAATTTTAAGGATTTGAACCCATACTATTTCATGAGGTGAAGAGCATGTATAAACTGTTGTCTCATAATGATCTAGATGGTGTTGGGTGTGGAATATTAGCAAAACTTGCATTTGGGGAAGATGTGAAGGTTCGCTACAATTCCATTTCTGGTTTAAATCGTGAAGTTGAGTGGTTTCTAGAAAATGACGATAAGAATACATTTTTGTTGATTACAGATTTGTCAGTAAATGAAAAAAATGAACATAGACTAGATAAGTTTTACCAAAATGGGGGAAAAGTGCAGCTAGTTGATCACCATAAAACAGCACTGCATTATAATGACTATCCATGGGGGCATGTAGTTGTAGAGGACGAGGAAGGGAAATTAACTTCAGCAACCTCACTTTTGTATGACTATCTAATTTCTCATCAGCACATTGAGGCGTCAGACGTCATAACTGAATTTGTCGAGTTGGTTAGACAATATGATACGTGGGAGTGGGAAAAAAATGAAAATCACGACGCCCAACGTTTGAATGCTTTATTTTTCCTTGTCTCAATTGACGAATTTGAAGAAAAAATGATCACACGACTTCAGACAAGCGAACATTTTCAATTTGACGAGTTTGAAAAGAAAATATTAGATATGGAAGAAGATAAAATTGACCGCTATATTCGTAGGAAAAGGAGGGAGCTGGTTCAGACTGAAATAGATGGGCTTTTTGCAGGTGTGGTTTACGCAGAATCCTATCACTCAGAGCTAGGGAATGAACTGGGGAAAGAATATCCTCATCTTGATTACATAGCGATATTAAATATTGGCGGCAAACGAATGGGTTTTCGAACTATACACGATCATGTGGATGTTTCCGCTGTGGCAGGGCAATATGGAGGAGGCGGGCATGCAAAGGCATCGGGATGCTCATTAACTGAAGAAGCCTATAAAAACTTTGTGACTGAAACCTTTCATTTGGAACCAGTTCCCGAAGATGCAAGACGAAATCGATATAATCTAAAAGGCTCCTCTTTTGGCACTCTGTATAAAAACAGAAGGGAAGATATCTATCTTATCTACCAGGTAAATGACCAAGAGTGGGCAATTGAACGAAATGATAATAGATTAGAGCAAACCTTTCTAAATTTTGAAGACGGGGAAAGTTACTTAAAAAGAAATTTTGAAGTCTGGCTCGTAAAAGACGATGATTTTGTTAAGTACCTTATGAAAGAGGTAAGAGAAAATAAGAACTAAAAAACCCGCCATAGAACAATTGTTCTATGGCGGGTTTTAATAAGGAATATTATTGTTTCAGTTGATTTAAATCCTCTATGCATTCCTGAACAAGCGTAACCGCCTGACTCATAGCTGCTCCGCCGCCAAATGCCGCCGTTACGCCAACAGCTTCAAGAATTTCTTGTTCTGAACAGCCTTGATCAAGACAACCCTTTGTATGGTAGATGATACAATATTCATCCTGAGTATATAGGCTAATGCCTAATGCAATTAATTGTTTTTCACGCTGTGATAAAGCACCCTCCTTAAAGCATTCTTCTGTAAAGGCATTGAAGTGCTTAGCAAATTCAGGCATTTTTTGAGTAAAGACACCTAAGCCCGCTTTATACTCGTGTAGGGCTGCTTCAGTACTATTTCTAGCTTCAAATTCCATTTCATGTTCAGCTCCATTTCTAAATTTCATGAATCCAAAATTAGTATGAGCAAACAAAGAATGGATTAACCAACATTAATAGTGGTTGTGATAGTTTTTGAAATAGGCTGTTAAAGAGCAAGGGGGTCTTTCCATTTCTGGCACAAAGGCACTTAGTTTCGTTAAAAAATAACAGGACTCAGGAAAATGGTGCTCTAAGAACCGGAGCGTTGTCGCATTTAAAACCTCTTTTCCTTTATATAGCTTAATAACATGTTCCACTAATTGGTTAAATGCAAGCACTGTTCCACTAACTTCACGTGCAAAGGCGATTTGAATAGGAAAATGAGGAGGCATAAACCGTAAATACCCTTTTATCGCGTCATTTTTTAACATATGCGCAGAAAAAAGTTTACTCAGTGTGTCAACTTTTTCTTTCAGTATTAGTTCAATGCCATCAAGAGCTCGATTTAATAATGCAGCATGGCCAATCTGATCTTCTAACCATAGGTCTAATAAATCTACTAGCGGCAGGGGAGGATAATCTGTTCCATTCATGTAGTAATGCAGAATCCTTAGATATTCACCGTTTTCATTTAATGTTCCGTTAAAATAAGTTGGGGTAATGTTAATAAGTATTTTATTATTTAATTGTAAGTTAAGGATTTTTCCTTCGAACCGGTAATAATCATAGGAAACCTGAGCAGAAAACTTTGAAAATTCAACAAAGGAATGAGAATTTACATTACTTGCTTTTGGAATTTGCTCAAGTCGGTTTCTTACTTCAGAAAATCTACCTATATAGGCTACGGCTTCTTCCACAAGGTTTACCTCAATTGGTGATAAATAATCCCTAACAAAAATGGAATGATCTAAAAGTATATTTACCCAAAAATAATGCTCTTCCCAAGGAGTAAATGGATTTAGGTTTTTCACCGATAACCTCCTGTATTTAAGTTCTTTATTCCTTATATAAGTTATTAGGATAATTTCTAATAAATGAATAAATTACCATTGTTAGCAAAAAATAAAAGAAAAAGATGGGGCGGATGCGAATGCGAAAAGATCGCAATCGCTTTTTGAAGGATATCAAACTACATAAAGAAAAAAAAATTTTTGATGCGCAAATAGAACCAAATTTGGCTAGAGAATCAATTCTACAGCAATTTATAAGCAATTTTACTATTAGTTCTGATTTAAGTGTCACAGAGTTCCCACACCTAACAGTAAAATTATATTACTTTAGCTATCTCATTAATAAGGATCACTATGAACAATTTTTATCAAACATTAGAAATATCACTCCAGAAAAATTACAGTCCTTTTTGAACCATTCTGAGTTTAAAGTATTGTCAGATATGAGTAGTGTTGAAGAAGCAATTTTATCTGGAAGTGCTATTTTATTCACAGAAAAACAAGCATATGATCTTCCTTTTAAAGAGGGAAAGGGTCGTTCAATTGCTCCATCTGAAACGGAAACGGTCATTCTAGGTGCACATGATTCATTTGTTGAATCGATTGATGTAAATTTATCTCTTATTCGTAAGAGAGTGATGAGTTCACAACTTAAGACAATCAAATTACACGTAGGAAATAAGGCAAAGAGGACGGTTTATTTACTTTATATCGAAGGTGTAGCATCAGAGACAGATATAGAAGAAATTAAAAAACGAATTCTTTCAATAAAAAACGATGCAATTGTCGATACGAATATGCTCGTTCAATATATTGATGAACATCCTAATTCACCATTTCCACAATTTTATACAACAGAGAGACCAGACGTCATTGCATATAAAATGTTTGATGGAAAAGTTGTAGGGTTAATGGATAACAGTCCATTTGCTTTTTGTACACCAGTCAGTTTTTTTGATTTTATGGATTCGATGGATGATTTCGGGCAAAGATGGATTGTCAGTACTTTTATTAAGGTTACACGGTATATTGCCATTTTAGTTACCCTGATATTTACGGCCTTTTATGTAGCGGTTACAACTTATCACTATGAAATGATTCCGCAGGCATTACTTCCGACATTGCTGGAGTCGCGAAGTAAAGTTCCGTTTCCACCTGTGATTGAAGCACTTTTTTTAGAATTCCTGTTAGAGCTTTTGAGAGAAGCTGGTGCTAGGCTCCCTACAAAAGTTGGACAGACAATCGGTATTGTTGGCGGTATTGTAATCGGGCAGGCAGCTGTGCAGGCAGGGATTACCAGTAATATCCTTATTATTGTAGTGGCGGCTTCTGCCATCGCGTCATTTGTAGTACCTAGTTATTTATTAAGTTCATCGATTAGAATTGTTCGTTTTGGATTTATTATACTTTCAGGATTTTGGGGTAATCTTGGGATTATTTTTGGTATGGGGATCTTGATTATCCATCTAAGCTGCCTGACCAATTTAAACTCTCCCTACCTATTACCGATATCGCCTATGTATCCTAAATTCTTTAAATACACATTGATAAGGGGTCCATTTAAGAAAAAAAGCTGAAAGGGGTTAACGATAATGACAATGAAAGAAAAGTTATCGCCCTTTCAAGCTTCGATATTGATTTATTTAATCCAGTCTGGTGTTACATTATTTTCTTTACCCCGACTTGTTGCCGAAGCCTTTGGGACCAACGGCTGGATTGGACTTATCATTATTTCTTTTATTGTAAATCTCAATCTTCTTCTAATTTGGCTCGTCTTTAAATTAAGTAAAGGGAAGTCAATGTTTGAAATCATAGCCATTTTTCCAAAATGGCTAACGCTTCCATTTTGTTTGTTTATTGCTATGATATGGATGCTTTTAGGAGTATTTGTCATGGTTAAGTTTTCAATGATCCTTAAAGTGTTGTTTTACCAAAATGTGTCCCTTATTTACTTCCTATCAATGGGTTTAATATTAACTTACTTGTTGTTAAAAAAAGAGCTCTATCAAATTGCAAAAGCAACGGTTGTTTTATTTTATTTCACCATTTGGACTGTTTTTTTATTAGCTTTCCACCTGCCAGAATTTAGCTTTGTGCGGCTTACACCATTTATTTTTAAAGGTGAAACGGATATGTTGAATGGGGGGATGTCTATTTTTACAGCCCTTTTAGGCTATGAACTGTCCATTTTATTTATCCATATGATCGAGAGAAAACAATTAAAATCTCTTATAGCAGGAAATTCTATTACATCACTTATATATTTTGGAGTGACCTTCGTCAGTTTTGGTTTTTTCAGTTTTGAGCAGTTATTAAGGGAAATGTACCCGGTAGTAACCTTGTTGGGGTATATATCTTTTCCTGTCCTTGAAAGGGTAGAAAATTTTACTTTTTCGATTTTTGGCTTAAAGGTGCTTATGACGACCGTCATGTACTTATGGGGTTCAAAAGAACTATTACAGTATCAGTTTAAAAAAATTAAATCAACCTTTCTTGTAATTGGGATTCTGATTATAGGTTTTTTCGTTTCCTTTATACCCAAGGTTTTAAAGGATGTTGATCAATGGTTAACTTATATTACTTATGCATGTACAGCGATTGCCTTTCTATTACCGATTATTTTATTGCTTACAGTATTCTTTACCAAAATGATGAACAGGAACACAGCCAATGAATAAGTTAATTATCATTATTTTCATTTTTTTACTTACAGGATGTGCGGAGCAACGCATAATAGATGATTTAGCGCTGATAAACGCGGTAGGCTATGATCTTACGGATAATGAATCTAATCCCCTAAAATTAACGGTTACCTTTCCAATCATTACAAAGGATGGAAAATATGATCGAAAAACGATTATTGTGGAAGGGAAATCAAGTAAAGAGGCGAGGGAAAAGGTAAGATTTAAGACTAATTTAAAATTAGAAAGCGGACAAGCTCGTGTTTCCTTGTTTGGCCAAGAATTATCTAAAAAGGGGATGTTGCCTTATTTACATTCCTTAGTTCGTGATGCAAGTATCGGTACAAGATTAAAGTTGGCTTTAGCCGAAGATGAAGCAAGTGATGTAATAATGCTGCAGATAAAAAACGAAGGCCAAAATGCTACATATCTAGAACAGTTTTTAACAAAATTGAATAGAGAGAATTTTAGAACGAATTATAATATTTATCAATTTCTTAGAGACTACTATGATGACGGAATAGATCCAATCCTGCCGGTCTTTAAAGTTGAGAAAAATAATATTGCCTATAATGGCATTGGTTTATTCCACGAAGATAAACTTGTAGAAATACTTAAGCCCTCCGAAGCACGATATCTTTTCCTTTTTCGAGAAGAAATGCAAAAAGGTGTTTTTGTAGAACAAATCGATGTTGGCGAGGAAGGTAAAGCCTCAATCATGCTTAATTACGAACTAAAGAGTCACCATATTGAAGTTCCCGTAACACGAAAGAAGGCAGCTATTTATATAGAATTAATAGGGGATGTTGTTGAATATACAGGTAAAGAGGACGTTTCCGATCCGAAAATTCAGAAGAAAATTGAAAATATCATTACTAAGAAAATTAATCAGGAAGGAAAAAAGCTGATAATAAAATTACAAAAACTCCAAGTGGATCCACTTGGAATTAATCGATATGTCCGAAATAAAATGACATACAATCAATGGAAAGCTTTAGACCAGTATCAAGCCTACCAAGATATGGACATTAATCTCAAGGCAAATGTTATCTTAAACAGTTCTGGAAAGTGGAAGTAGGGAGGGAATATAAAAATAATCCACCAAGAGAGTGGATTATTTTTTTTCTAAAGTGTTTACATATTCTCGAACCATCTCAACAGTAACATTTTTTCTAAGTGAAATGATTCGTAAATTGATTCTGTTCATTCTGTTAGTGATTTCATTAATTTTATCTGTTGTAAAAGGTTTGCCTTGTTTACATAATTCAACTGCTTCTTCAATATATTGTTCACGCAGTTCATCCAAAGCTTGAAACTCTTGAAAACTTTGATTTTGATTTTTCGCATGTTTAATTAAGTCCTTATGTACACTCATGATTTCACTCCTCAAAAAAATAACTGATACCATCATACCATAATTAAAAAGTATGGAGGAAAGTTTGTTATTTCTTTAGTTTAAGTGCTATCATTTTTATATGATAAAAGGAGATGCTTCTTTTGGTAAATGAGATTATTTTAGATGAAACATCAATTAACGTTTACAAGTATGAAGGAAAAACAGAGAATGCTTTACATAAAATATCTGTCGAGTTTAAAGTAACTAGTGAGGAATATCATGATATCACAACACTATTGTACAAAGGTACATTTAATATAAAAGTTCCAGAGAGGGATTTATCGTTTAGAGGACGGATTCAACAATACTCTACTTCATTTACAAATTTATATAATAAAGGGCAGGTTGGAGATTTTAAGTTAGTTTTGCTAGAAGTAAAAGAGTAGGGAGAAGGGAGGTTATTTGAATGAGGTTAAGCATTTTGGATCAAGCCCCCATTTCTTCTAATCAGTCACCACAAGAGGCACTACATGAATCTATGAAATTAGCTGAAGCAGGCGAAAACTTAGGGTACACGAGGTATTGGATCGCGGAACATCATGATTTACCTGGTCTTGCATGTTCTGCACCTGAAGTGATGATAAGTTATATTGGGGCGCATACCAAAAAAATCCGGATAGGCCCAGGAGCCGTTTTATTGCCACATTATAAGCCATACAAAGTGGCTGAGATATACAATATGCTGGCCACATTGTTCCCTGACCGAATTGATGTAGGCATTGGCCGGGCTCCAGGTGGTTCTGCAGAAGCAACAAATGCCTTATCCGATAACTTTTTACAACAGGTGTGGTATATGCCAAACTTATTGCAAGAGCTATTATATTTTTTAGACAATGATATTCCACCTGAACATCCCCATGCGAAAGTGTCTGCTTCTCCAGTTCCAGTAGAGGCACCACTTCCATGGCTTCTTGGTACTAGTAAGAAAAGTGCATTACTAGCAGCAGAAAAAGGACTTTCGTATGCGTTTGGACAGTTTATGAGTGATCAAGATGGTGCAGCCATAATCAAGCAATATAGAGATAACTTTAAACCTAGGAAGCAAAATGACACTCCACAAGTAATCGTGACTGTTACAGCGATCTGTGCAGAAACTTCTGAAAAAGCAGAAGAAATAGCACTAAGCTCACTGGTATGGGGGTTGCAAAGAAAAAGGGGAGAGGGGCAGAAAGAAGTTCCTTCCATTTTAGAAGCGAAGGACTATCTTCGAAATGAAAGAATAGATCTTCATGGAGAAAAGAAACAAGGGATGATTATAGGTAATCCTCAACAGGTTAAAGAGAGCTTACAAGAAATACAGGTAAAATATAACTCTGATGAAATTATGATTGTAACGATAACGCACTCACCATTAGACCGAATCCAATCCTATAAACTAATTGCAGGTGAATTTGGGATATAGTAAATGTTTAAAACACAATGACCTCAGAGCAACCCGAGGTCATTGTGTTTTTCAAAAAAGAAATTTATTTCATCTTAGCGATTTCTTCTGTCACAACAAATGCAAGGTCATCGTTTCCAAACAACGCTAAGACACCAAGTAATGTTTCGTCGCCAATTTCTCCAGCTTCATCTTTAGGTACAACTAATTCCATTGCATCTTTTAAAGCAATGTTTGAAGACTGATTTGGGTAGGCACACAAATACAATTCTTCAGGATTTAAATCATGATTGATGCACCATTGAGCAAATACGAGGATCATCATTTTTTCCTCGCCTTGATAGTTCTGAATAATTTTTTCTTCTAATTGTTTATTATTCATTAAGAAATCTCCTTTAAAAACATCATAAATATATTATATAGGATTTATGTGTTTCACAGAAGGAATTTCAGAGATTGAAGGGAAGAGTCTAATATGGAGGACATAAGACTAGAATTTTTATAAAAAGTGAAGTCGAATTTACACTTTACATTATTACGTAAAATATAAATTTGACGTAATAAAGTCAATTTAGTAAAATATAGAAGTGAGGTGATTTTATGGAAAATCAAACAAAACAAGAAAATTTCAAAAAGCTTCAGTCCCTCTTATCTGAATTGCCTTGGTATGTCGATGAATATATCAATCATAAATTAAGAAAGCTTTCGACGGCCTCTTTGTTTAATTACTGCCATGATTACAAAATCTTTTTTAATTGGATGATTAATGAGCAATTATTTATAGGAGCTGCAAAAGATATTCCTTTAAATCGATTAGAGCAAATGACAGTTATTGAGGTTGAAAGTTTTTTGAATTTCCTGCATTACGAATTAAATAATAAAGAATTAACGATCAATCGCAAGTTATCAGCTCTGAAATCCCTGTTTAATTATCTGCAGAATATTGCTGAAACCCCCGATTTAAAGCCTTATATTAACCGTAATGTAATGGCGAAAATTGAATTTAATGAAGTAAAAGACAGCATGGAAACGAAAGCCGCTAAAATGGAAGGCAAAATTCTTCTTGGCGATGAATACGAAAAGTTTCGTTTATTTGTTGCAAATGATTATGGTGAAATAAATAAAGATAACAAAAAAATCTATAACTTTCATCAATTAAATAAAGAACGTGATACGGCCATCGTATCCTTAATTTTGGGTTCTGGGCTTCGTCTTTCTGAGTTAATTGGTATTGAATTAGATGATATTGACTACAAAAAGTACTGTGTAAGAGTAATAAGAAAAGGAAATAAAGAGCAATTCGTGTTCTTTAGTCAGGTTGCGATGGCTGATCTGCAAGCATACCTATCTGTCAGAACAGCTAAGTACAAAGTTGATAAGAATAATAAGGCTTTATTTATCGCAGCATCAATGGGACCAAAAGGAAAATCCCGAAGACTTTCCGCACGGTCAGTTGAGAAATTAATCGAAAAGTATGCTACTGCATTTGGTAAACCGTCGTTATCCGTACATAAACTAAGACATTCATTTGCAACAAGATATCATGCTGAAATTAACGATGTACCAAAATTACGAAGGCAATTAGGGCATTCATCTATTCAAACTACGATGATTTACACCCATATAAAGAATGACGATTTAAAAATTGCCGTAGATAAAATGGATATGCCAAAAGAACAATCATAACCAAGTCAGCAGTATTGGCTGCTGACTTTTTCGAATTTTGTTAGTTTACATAATATAATTATGGTAACAAATATCGATTATATCTCATTTCCCAAGTATACTTAAGTTAATGAGACGGAATAAAAATTTAGGTTTAGAAAAAATAATTACGAATCACCTTTGCCATTTCCAGCTCTAGCAGCCAGTTCGTGAGCTTTTTTTAGAAACTCTTCATGACACCCAAAAGTTACAAAAAAACACAGGTTTCCCTGTGTCATTTGTGTATTTACCTGTATTTAGGATTTTTTGCTCCCCTGCCTTGCTTGCTCTTCTTCATTACTCTGTACATTCGTGGTATCGAGATTCCATTTATCATCACCATATTTCCATGTTGACTCCACAAAAGCAATGGTATCTGCATTTGCAAGCCCTGTAATTCTTTGTACTCCTTTTAATACAACCTCACCTGTATTTAGTTTAACTGGCTTTAAAGAATGAAATGAATTTACTGTTAGTTCAGTTGGTTCATTTAAACGTCCCTCATAATAAAGTCCTAGTTTTTTATAATATTTTTTTCGATCCTTTAAATCGAATTCATATGTTTTACCTGTTTGCGCAATGGTTATTTTCGCCTTATAACCATTTTCAAAGGTACTTGCCATTTCTAATGGTTCAGGAACCTTCAATTCTTTACTGATATTATCCTTCAATGTATATAAGTAATTAAGAGTTATGCCTCCGCTTCCCCCTGTTAATACATTCGAAAATATATCCTTCACTCCATCGTGGTTGAGATCAACCAGCTTTAAAGATGCTTTCGATCCGCTTTCTAGTGGAATTTTGTACTGTTTTTCATCCGTAGTAGATATATCAATATAAATCTCTTTTAAATAATCTTCTTCATCTTCATAAGGAACACCTATTAGCTGAATACTTTCATTGGTTCCATCTCCAGTGATGTCAGATTCATATTTTGAAATGGTAACTGTTTTAGCTTTTTCATCGAAGGCATGAACACCGGTTATGGCAGTAACAGACATGAGAAAAAATGCAGCAGCAACGAGTAGTAATTCTTTTTTCATTCTTTTCCCCTCCAAACTCTGATACAGGTAGTATGCCCCAGTTTTGGTAAAAACATGAAAAAGACTCCCGATATTTAGGGAGTCTTTGATAATTATTTTATTCGTTCGCCTTCGTTGGACCTTCTACCTTCCAAATGGTTGTTACTTTCCCATTATCGTTTTCATCAAGGACGAAAGAACCGTTAGAATAACGATCATTAAAGCGAATTTCAGATGTTACGATTGTTTCCGTGTGACCTTTTTCGGTTTGAAGGAAGACAGTATCTTCGTCATTCGCAACGACAAAACCAACCACACGATGAGGATTTGCTTTTAACTCTCGTAAAATAATAACTCCACGCTTAGCTCGTGTTGCTTTTTCAAATTCCTTCAGTTTCATTCGCTTCACAGAACCACGTTGGGTGGTGATGACAATGGATTCTTTCGTGTCAGGTGAAAGTACCTTCCCACCGACAACAACATCCCCATCCTTCAAATTGATACCTTTTACACCGGCAGCACGGACGCCGACAATACTAATTTCTTCTTCATGGAACCAAAGTGCATACCCAAAATTAGATATTAAGAATAATTCTTTTGTTCCATCGGTTAGGTGAACATCAATGACTTGATCATCATCCTTAAGATTAACACCCACTAATGGTTTCGAATATCGCTGTGCCTTATATTGCTTAAGCTCAGTTTTCTTGACCATTCCATTTTTTGTGACAAACACGAGATAAGCATCAATCTCAAAATCTTTTACCGTAATAGCGTGAATAATATCTTCGTTCCGTTCAATAGGGATGATATTGGCAACATGCTGTCCTATGTCCTTCCAACGGATATCTGGAAGTTCATGGACAGGACAGTATAAGTAATTGCCTTTATTCGTAAACAACAGGACTACATCTTTGGTGTTCACATCTAGCTGTGCTAATAACCTGTCAGAGTCCTTCATCGCCAAGTCTTGCCCATTTGAAGCAGCGTAAGAACGCTGGCTTGTACGTTTTATATACCCCTCTTTTGTAACCGTTACGATGACATCCTCGCTTGGTACAGTAACCTCAAGGTTTATTTTCAATTCTTCTATCTCAGCTTCTATTTTAGAACGACGAGCATCAGCAAATCGCTTTTGTACGTCTTTTAATTCTTTTTTAATAACCGATATTAGTTTTTTTTCACTTAATAAAATGGCAGTCCATTCTGCTATTTTATTAGCCAACTCTTCAGCTTCATTTTGAAGGGCAGTTATATCGGTATTGGTTAAACGGTAAAGCTGTAAAGAAACGATGGCTTCCGCCTGAGCCTCAGTGAATGCGAATTTGGAAATCAAGTTATCTTTTGCATCGCGTTTATCTTTTGATGCGCGGATCGTCGCTATCACTTCATCAAGGATGGATAGGGCCTTCATTAATCCTTCAACGATATGTTGACGTTCATTTGCTTTGTCTAGCTCATATTTTGTTCTTCTAACAACAACTTCTTTTTGGTGCTCAATATAAGCGTCCAGCATTTCACGTATTCCTAATAATTTTGGACGTTTTTTTGCAATAGCAACCATATTAAAATTATATGTGACTTGCAAATCGCTATTTTTATATAGATAGTTCAGGACACCATTTGCATCTGCATCTTTCTTTAATTCGATGACAATTCGGAGACCCGTTCTGTCTGTTTCATCACGAACCTCTGATATTCCCTCGACTTTTCGGTCGAGACGGAATTCATCGATTCTCTTAACCAGATTTGCTTTATTGACTTCAAACGGAATCTCCGTCACGACAATCTGCTGCTTGCCGCCGCGTACATCTTCAATTTCCGCTTTACTGCGAACAATGATTTTCCCTTTACCAGTTTCATAGGCCTTTTTAATACCATCAATACCTTGAATGATACCGCCAGTGGGAAAATCCGGTCCTTTAATGACAGTCATTATTTCATCAACGGTTGAATCTGGATGGTCCATTCGCATGATGACGCCGTCAATGACTTCTCTGAGATTATGTGGTGGAATATCGGTTGCGTACCCTGCCGATATCCCTGTTGAACCGTTTACCAACAAATTTGGAAACATTGCTGGTAATACGGTAGGTTCCTTTGAAGTATCATCGAAGTTAGGGATAAAATCGACTGTTTGCTTTTCAATATCACGAAGCAACTCTGCAGCAATGGCAGATAAACGAGCCTCCGTATAACGCATCGCAGCTGGAGGATCTCCGTCCATACTTCCGTTGTTTCCATGCATCTGGATTAGGACATTCCTAACCTTCCAGTCCTGGCTCATCCGGACCATTGCCTCATAAACAGATGAATCACCGTGTGGGTGATAGTTACCAATTACATTACCCACTGTTTTTGCTGATTTACGGAAGCCCTTTTCTTGTGTATTACCTTCGACATGCATCGCATACAGAATTCTTCGTTGTACGGGTTTTAAGCCATCCCTTACATCCGGTAAGGCCCGTTCTTGAATGATGTATTTACTATATCTTCCAAAACGGTCGCCGATTACATCTTCTAGAGGTAAGTCACGGAATTTCTCATTTGTGCTCATTCTTCAGATTCCTCCTGGGCGACAGTAATATTTTCATTATCAAGAATTGTATCATCCTCTTCTAATCCAAACGCCACATTGCTTTCAATCCATTTACGGCGAGGGTCAACTTTATCACCCATTAGAGTGGTGATTCGTCGTTCTGCTCTAGCCGCATCATCTATTTTTACTCGAATCAATGTCCGAGTTTCTGGATTCATCGTTGTATCCCAAAGCTGGTCGGCATTCATCTCGCCAAGACCTTTATAGCGCTGGATCATATAGCCTCTGCCAACTTTTTTAATTGCTCCCTGAAGTTCATCCTCGTTCCAGGCATACTCGATGATTTCTTTTTTACCTGTTCCTCTACTCACTTTATACAAAGGAGGCAGTGCAATAAACACTTTACCTGCTTCAATAAGTGGTTTCATATACCGATAGAAAAAGGTTAACAGTAACACTTGAATATGCGCACCGTCAGTATCGGCATCTGTCATGATAATAACTTTATCATAATTCACATCTTCTACATTAAAATCAGAACCTACTCCAGCCCCAACCGTATGAATAATCGTATTGATTTCTTCATTTTTAAAAATATCGGCCAGCTTTGCTTTTTCAGTATTAATGACCTTACCACGTAATGGAAGAACAGCTTGGAAACGTCGGTCACGTCCTTGTTTTGCAGAGCCGCCAGCAGAGTCACCCTCAACTAAATAGATCTCATTTCTTTGCGGATTTCTTGACTGGGCAGGTGTAAGCTTTCCTGATAATAGTGCATCCGAACGCTTCCGTTTTTTACCGCTTCTAGCATCCTCCCGTGCTTTTCTTGCTGCTTCACGGGCTTGGTAGGCTTTAATAGATTTTTTAATCAACAAAGAGCTAATGTCTGGATTTTCTTCAAGGAAATAAGTAAGGTGTTCAGAAACCACTGCGTCTACTGACGATCTAGCTTCACTCGTACCTAATTTGCCCTTTGTCTGACCCTCAAATTGTAATAATTGTTCAGGAACTCGGATAGAAATAATCGCAGATAATCCTTCACGAATATCTGCACCCTCGAGATTTTTCTCCTTTTCTTTCAAAAGAGAAACCTTACGGGCGTAATCATTAAAGATACGAGTCATCGCCGTTCGTGAACCTACTTCGTGCGTTCCTCCATCTTTCGTCCGAACATTGTTTACAAATGAAAGCATGTTCTCTGAATAGCCGTCATTAAATTGAAAAGCAAATTCAACTTCAATTCCATTATGGCTTCCTTCAAAACTAATCACCGGATGAAGTACATCTTTTTCTTCATTTAAGTAAGCGACAAAGGCCTCTATTCCATTTTCATAATGAAAAACCTCATGAAAGTCATTTCGGTCATCGATGATTTCAATCTTTAACCCTTTTAGAAGAAAGGCCGATTCTCGTAACCTTTCACATAATGTTTCAAAATTATAGGTGGTTGTTGAAAAGATGGTCGGGTCCGGTTTAAAGTGAATCGTTGTACCAGTTTGATTCGTTTTACCGATTTTCTCTAATGTTGTTGCCGGTTTACCACCATTTTCAAAGCGTTGTTCGTAAACAAAACCATCTCTTTTAATCGTTACAGTTAACCATTCAGATAATGCATTAACGACTGAGGCACCAACACCATGTAAACCACCGCTGGTTTTGTAGCCGCCTTGACCAAATTTACCCCCAGCATGGAGGATTGTTAAAATGACTTCAGGAGTGGGTTTCCCCATTTTATGCATACCCGTAGGCATTCCACGTCCTTTGTCCATTACACTTATTGAATTATCTTTATGAATTTTTACAATGATTTGGTCCCCGAATCCTCCGAGAGCCTCATCGACAGAGTTGTCGACTATCTCATATACAAGATGGTGTAATCCGCGTGTATCAGTGCTCCCGATGTACATTCCTGGTCGCTTCCTGACGGCCTCCAGTCCCTCTAGTACCTGTATGGCATCATCATTATATTCAAAAGCTTTCTGATTACTTGCCACTTAAATACCCCTTTCATTCCCTACAAAAGAAAAAACACTTTCTACTTGCTATCTTTATGAGTAATTTTATCATTCGTGTAAAAGTTGTTTCCATAATTTAGAACGAATGTTTGCCGCTTATAATTGTACCACATGTTTACGGCGTCTAAGCTTTATTTTAGCGATTTATTTCGATTTGGCAAATGTCTAATGTGAAACAACATATTTATGTAACAGTATTTTAAGTCAAGAAAAGAAAAAAACTGCTAATTTTTTAGCAGCTTTTTTCCAGCAAATGATTATTTTGTTAAAGCATGTGCCACTTTTATACAAAGATCCATAATTACTGTATATCCTTTTTCCTTCAAAAACTCATATGTTTCTTCATTTACTAAGCCTTGCTGTGCCCAAAAAACATCTGCATCAATTTCATCGAATTCTTTTGCCACATCAAACAATTGTTCTGATCGGCGGAAAACATTGACAATATCAATGTGTCCTTCAATGTCCTTTAAAGAAGCAACCGCTTTCACACCTAGTACTTCATCAACACTTGGATTCACGGGAATAATATCATATCCTGCTTTTTGCATCACCTCTGACACCATATAAGAGGTTCTGTCTGGTTTATCACTTAAGCCTACAACAGCGATACGTTTAGATTTTTTTAAAATTGCTCCTATTTCCTCTAATGCTGGATTTTCGACTGCCATGAAATACACTTCCTTTATTTCCTTAATTTTACTATCCACTCTAACTATAACATAATTAGATTGTTTACAAAAAATAATAGCTTCCGAGTGGTCGGAAGCTTTTTTGTTAAATTGATGCATTATTTTCGGAAGCAAATTTTGGAATGGAAAGACTGAATCTTGCTCCATCCTCAGTATTTTCTACCTTTACGAAACCATTCATTTTTTCAATAATCATTTTCGTTATATAAAGGCCATTACCAGTTCCATGCTCTTTTGTAGTGAAATTGGGTTCGAATAACCTTGAGATATGTGAAGAATCGATATCACCTGCATTATCAGTAATCTCCACTACTATAAGATTCTCATTCGTATAAATCTGGATTTTCATTTTTCTATTTTGGATATGGTTCCTAACAAAAGATTCTCTTGCGTTCGTCAAAATATGTAAAACAATTTGACTGAATTCATTGGGAACTCCATAGGCCATTTGCAGGCCTCGGTATTCGAAATCCACATGAATATCTTGGTTCTTAAGGATGGAGAAAAAAACGGACAACGCTTCTTCAATTGAATCTGAAACAGAAAAAGAGCTTTTTTCTTTGTTAGTCTGATAGAATTTTCGAACATCATTAATGGTTCGTGACATACTCTCACCTCTTTTATATTCCTTGGATAGGCTCTTTTCGTAAATTTTGTTGTATTTTCGTACCAGACCCTTAAGGCGGTTCGTAAGATTTGTCCTCAAGGCCCTG